>CAZWED010000030.1:0-17234 GCA_964632645.1 uncultured Ferrimonas sp.
GCCGCGGGTCGTTGTCGCTGGCACGCACCGCGCTGACCACCAGCGTCTCATCCCGACACCCCAGCGGTTCGCCCGGCTCCAGCAGCAGGGCGCTGCTGGCAAACTGGATGTTGCACTCGGCCGCAGTCACCGTTCTCCCGTTCACCATACAGCTGACGGTGCCGGGCACCTCGCTCGACAACCCCACGTTGACGCTGCCGGGCTGGCCGCTCCACAGCACTCTGGTGGTCTGGCCGGTGACCGGCACCACGCGCCCCCCGTCCCAGCCGGAGCGGGGCGTCAGGGTGACGTAAACCGTGTCGTTGGACAGGGTGTTGCAATCGGCGTCGTTGCACACGGAGAGGGTCACCGGTTCGCCCTGGCAGGTGATCCCCTCGCCATCGTGCGCGATGCGGAAATAGACCGGATCCTGCCCCTGGCCGTTGTCGCAGATGCCGGAGAGATCCCCGTCTTCCAGCGCGCCCAGATCGATCTCAACGTTGCTGTTGCCCGCGGCAAAATAGTTGTCTCCCGCCGCGATCGCCCCTTCAAACTGCAGCTGGCCAGTCAGTTGAACATCGTCGGCGGCGTAGAGGATCCCCTTGATTCGGGCCTGGGTCAGCTGCACATCGCCGTACACCACGATCACCAGATCTTCCGCGGCGCCGTTCCAGTTGATTGAGCCGTGGTCGATCACCAGATGGTTGACGTAGATGCGGGTACTGGTGCCCGGAGGCGAGTCCGGGATGAACAGTTGCGCCTCCTGCTTGCCATGCCCCACCAGGCTGAGGGTATCGAGGAAATAGTCGTTCACCCGACTGACGAAATAGGGGGAGTTGCACAAGCCTCGCCGGTTGCACTTGGCGTCGATATAGAGGGACCCGTCGGCCTCGGTATTTTCCGGCAGGGTGACGTCACCGCCATGCCCCCCCGAAGGGGGCTTGGTAAAGATCAGGTCACACTGGGGCAGGGCCGCCAGACTGACCGGCGACCACACCAGCCAGCACAGCAGCAGTAGCCGCAGTCGTCGTTCAGTCATAGGCCAACGCCTCCACCGAGCGGCGGACCCGCAGGACGTCCGCCCCGCATTCCGCCACCGCAGACAGTTCAAAGCCATGGGTTACCTCGTCCGCAGGCAGGGCCGCGCGATAGCGGCAGGTCACCGCCACCCGGCAGCGGTCAAACGCCGCTCCGGACGCCAACCCGGCCCCGGGCGTCAGGGTGGCATTGGCGTCAGTGCAGGCCGTTTCCGCGGCCACCGCGCCGCGATTCAGCGTGGTGGCCAGTGCCCAGTCGATGCCGGATTGGGCCGCCGCCCAGGTTCGGGTGCCGGTCACTTCCAGCCCCACGTTGGCGTTCTCCTGACTGAGGGTGCGCACCAGCACACTGGCCAACAGCAGCATCACGGTGAGGATAAACACCGCCATCACCAGGGCGGAGCCGCGCTGGCGTTCAGGGGACATTCTCAAGTTGCACCTCCTGAACAAAGCGCTGGCGCTGCTGGCCGGCCTCCACCCACCACTGCAACCGCACCAGATTGTTGCGGCTGAGGCTCGGGGGCAGTTCGATAAAGGGGCAGTCGGGGTCGTCCCGATCCGCCAAATCGCAGCTAAGGGGGTCATTGACCACGCCCTCGCCCATCAACACGCCGTCGCGGCGCAGATCGCCGTTGCTGTCGAGGCACCACTGGATGGGGTCGCCCACCAGGTAGTAGCGCTGAGCGGCGGAGAAGGGGCCACTGGGCAGGTCCGACGCCAGGGTAAAACGAACCCGTCCGCAACCGCTGCCCTGACACTGGTGGTCGGTAATGCGGCGCAGCTCCGGCTGGTAGTTGTTCATCAGGGCCAGGGTCTGCCCTTCGCAGGCGTCGCACTGGTTCTGGGTGCAGCAGGCGGGGGAATACGCCAGCATCCTCGCCGCATTGCCGGCCCCCGGCAATGGCGCGGAAAGGTAGCGTTCGGCGGTCAGGATGGGGCGGAAGGTCAGGCAGCGTTCGGTCACGTCCAGGGAGCCCGGCAGGGCGTCACGCACCTCGCGGCTCAGGCGTTGGGCGGCGTAGCGCACATTGCCCAACTCCTGCTGCCAGGCCTGGCTCTCCACGTAGATGCGGGTGCCAAAGGTGAGAAAGCTGGTGACCCCAAGGGCCAGGATCCCCATTACGATGAGGGTGACCACCATCTCCACCAGAGTAAAACCGCACTGCGGTCGGGTTGGGTTCGCCATCAGTAGTTCCCCCGCAGCTGGGCAAACTCAAGCCGCTCACCGGCAGGCGAGGTGATCGTCACTTCGGTCAGCTTGGCGCCGCCCGGCCAGCGGGTTCCCACCGCATCGGCATCCTGGCACTGCACGGCGATCGCCACCCGAAAACCATGGTAAAGGGCACCACCCAGCAGGCGATCGGCAGGGCCATCAAAGCCGTCAAAACGGTCCAGCAGTTCCCAACTGCCGGGGTTATCGGGCTCGGCCGCCGCCGCGGCACACACGGCGGGGTCGTCCGGGCAGCAGGTCAGGACTGGCACCGCGCCGCCGCCCAGCGGGGTGGCCACGTCCAGCCGTCGGCCAGCCAGCTCCGCCAGTACCGCTTGCCCCAGCTGCGCCGCCTTGGCGCGCTGAACGCCCTGGGCGGAACGTTCCGCCAGCGGAAACAACAGGGTCGCCATCATCACCAGGGCGATCCCCAGCACCACCATGCCCACCACCATCTCGATCAGGGTAAAACCGCAAGCGGTGCGCCGTTTACAGGCCATGGACATAGCCCTCTGACTCGATCCGGACGCGTTGGGGATCGTCGCCGCGAATGGCGATGTCGCAGCCACCGGCGCAGGGCGCCAGCGGACGGCCGAGACCGTCCAGACCGAGCACGAACGTGGTGCTGCCCGCCAGCTGGACCGAGACCCGATCCAGCGGATAAGGAGACTCACCGGCACAGGGGCCGGTGAGTGAAAATTGGGTCGGTGTCACCGACAGGGTGCAGCTCTGCCCCGCCAAGGCCCCTTGTTGCAGGCGCCGGATCTCCGCCACCAGGGCATCCCGGGTGGCGTAGGTGGCAAACTGCGAGGGCCCCAGAAAGCGGGACAGGGCGTACAGGCTGACAATGGTCACCAACACAATGATGGTGACCAGCTCAACCAGAGTGAAGCCACTGTCTTTAGGGACAGCGCGGGTCATGGATTAGCAGCCAGTGCTGACCACGGTGTAGGTAGCCGCACCGTTGGCAGTGGCTTGCTTGTACTCAATCCAGCACTCGGCGGTGCTGTCTTTAATGGCGTAGTTTGCCGGGTAGATCAGCGCAGTGCCGGCTTCAGGCGTGGTGACGCCCTCTACGGTACCGGTGGAATCCAGGATCCCCCACTCAGTGCTATCCAGCTCAACCGCAGCACGCAGATCGGTCGCGGTCGCCGGAATGGTGCCAAGTACCGGGGAAATGTTCGCGTCGCCCATGTCGATCGCGGTGCAGCTGGAGGCGCAGTTCTCCTCACCAGCAATCAGTGCCTTGGAGTAAACCAGCGAGTTGGCCCCTTTCAGCGCCCCTTCAACACCTTTCAGCGTCGCGATGCGGGCATCGGTCTGCAGATTGATAAATTTCGGTGCGGCGGTAACGGCCAGAATGCCGAGAATGATGATCACCACCACCAGTTCAATCAGGGTAAAACCTTGTTGACGTTTCATAGAAGCTCCCTAAGTAATGTTTAAGCTATCAATTCAATGATTTAGTTATTGAAACTCACAACCTGGCCGGAAGCCGGGTTGTAGGTGAAACCTTTGCCGTCGGTCAGCGTCACCGAAGCGGGCACACCGGTAGTGGCGTCCAGATTGAGGGCGCTCACCAGGTGATACAGGCACGCTTTGGTGTCGGTTTTGGTGGTGCCATCCGGGGCCACCACCGGAGTGGCATCATCGATCACCGACACCACGTAACGGGCATTGCGGGCATCTTCAGTGGCCAGTACCAGCTGCGGCGGGCTCTGCAGAATGTCGTTAAATGCGGTTTGGCAGGAGGTCGGCGTCATCGCGTTGTACGCGGTACCGCCGCTCGGGTAGCCAAACGCGTTCACGTCGACGGAGAGTCCGTCCAGCACCACACTGCCCACCGGACGACCGTCCACCTCCCACTGGGCGCGCACGATGCCAACCGCGGACGCCACACCACCGGCGACGCCTTCCGTCGACGCTTTCTCAGCCTCATCGGTGACATTCAGGAAGCGGGGCAGCGCCACGGCAGCCAGGATCCCCAGGATCACCACCACAATCACCAGTTCAACAAAGGTGAAACCCTGTTGTTGTTGTTTCATTTGCCCCTCCACGATAAGGCCCTTTCCATCATCTTGTTTCGCTGCGGTACAGCCGCAACGGTGCCATTTACGGCTCGGTGGACAGCACCACGCTGCCACTGCGGCCGAAATAGCGCATCACCGTCCGTTCGCCGAGGCGAAAACGGCAGCGATCCGGCGCCGTTTCAGGGCGCTCAATGCCCTGAAGCAGGCCTTTCGCCGGCTCGCCCATCAGGGCCAGCCAGAGAAACTCACAATCCGGTGCTGGCTGAGGCCAGCCGGTCAGTGGGTCCATCACCAGGGTGACGGCCCGTCCATCCGGCGCGCGCCAGGCCATCGTCGCGCCCTTGTGGCTTTGCAGCCACTGGCCCCGGGCCCAGTTCAGCGACTGCAGCCAACGCGCCTGCACCACCGAGGGCGGCACCTCGGGGCGCCGCTGCCACAGAGTCAGGCCCGCCGCCATCACCAGGGCCACCAGCAGCCACACCAGGCCACCATGCCAGGCGGAAAACAGCGCATCGCCGGCCCGCTCCTGGCGATCCATCAGCGCCCCTGAACCGCGTTAAACATGTCCCACATCGGCAGGTAAACCCCGAGGGCCAGCACCAGCACCATGGCCGCCACCAGAGTCAGCAGGATCGGCTCAATCTTGGCGGTCAGCCCTTTCAGCTCGTAATCCACGTCCCGTTCGTAAACCGCCGCCACCTCGTCCAGCAATTCGTCGATGCGGCCGGTTTCCTCCCCCACCGAGATCATCTGCAGCACCAGCGGGGTAAACAGCCCCGCACCGGAAGCGGTCCGACTGATGGTCTCCCCCGCTTCGATGCCACGCCGCATGCCGATGATGCGGTCATGCATAAAGCGGTTATCCACCGCGTCCGCCACCAGCGAGAGGGACTGGTTCACCGGCACCCCGCCCCGCAGCATCATCGACAGGCTGCGGGCAAAGCGTCCGAGGCTGGCCCGGCTGATGATGGAGCCAACGATGGGGAAACGCAGTTTCCAGCCATCCCAGGTCAGCCGGCCCCCTTCGGTGGTGAGCCAGACCTTGACGCCGATCACCGCGCCAATCAGGCCAAGCAGCAACAGTGGCCACCAGGTGACAAAAAAGTCGGAGGTGGCGATCAGGATCCGGGTGGGCAGCGGCAGCTCGGCGCCAAACTTGCCAAACATCTGGGCAAACTTGGGGATCACCAGAATATTGAGCACCGCCACGGCCACAGCGATGAACCCCAGCACCAGGGTGGGGTAACGCATGGCGGACTGAACCCGTCGCCGGGTGTCCTGCTCCTGCTCCAGATGCTCGGAAAGGCGTTCAAATGCCTGATCAAGCCGGCCGGTGTTCTCACCGACGTGGACCATCGCCACGTACAGCGGGGTAAACACCAGAGGATGCTGGTTCATGGCGGCGGACAGGGGCCGACCCGCCGTCAGCTGTTCAACGATCTCTTTTAGGGTGCTGGCCATCAGCGGATGGCGCTGGGATTCCACCAGCCCGGCCAGAGCCTGCAGCAGCGGAATGCCGGAGCGGGTCAGCGACAGCATCTGGCGGGTAAACATCAGCAGCTCGGAGAGCGGCAGACGCCGGGCCAGTAGGCTGCGCCAGTTCAGTTCGCGACCGGGCTTCACCCCTTCGAGGCTGAGCGGAATGATGGCGCGGCGCATCAGCATGTCGGCGGCGGCGCTCTCATTGACCGCCTCCAACACGCCATCCACCAGCGCCCCGGTCTCATCCCGTCCCCGGTAGCGAAAATGCGCCATATCAGTGCGCCTCGCTCACGTTCAGGCGGTCCGCCAGGGCACCGCCCAACTCACTGATGTCCTCCACCAGCTTCATCGCCTCCTCCAGGGTGGTGATCCCCTGACGGGCATAATCCAGTGCCGCCAGCGCCAGCGGACGGAACTGGCCGCTCTGACGCACCGCCTGGGCGAACCGGTCCGGGTCGGCGCGACGCAGCGCTTCCACCATGGGTTCATCCAGCTCCAGCATCTCGTAGACGCCGATGCGTCCCCGGTAACCACTCTGGTTGCAGTGCTGACAGCCGCGCCCCTGTTGGAACGGCACCTGCAGCAGCGCCTCACCGCCAACGTGGCGCAGCCAGGCTTTCTCGCCGGGGTTGAGTTCGTGGGGCTGGATGCAGTGCGGGCACACCCGACGCACCAGCCGCTGGGCGATGATCGCCCGCAGGGCACTGGCCACCAGGTAAGGCGCGGCGCCCATGTCGATCAGCCGCAGGGTGGAGCTGATGGCGTCGTTGGTGTGCAACGTGGACAGCACCAGGTGGCCGGTGAGGGCACCCCGAAGGCCGATCTCCACGGTTTCCTGATCCCGCATCTCCCCCACCATGATGATGTCCGGGTCCTGTCGCAGCGTGGTGCGCAGCACCGAGGAGAAGTCGAGGCCGATCTTGTGGTTGACCTGCACCTGGCTGATGCGCGGCAGGCGGTATTCCACCGGGTCTTCCACCGTGATGATCTTGCGCTCCGCCTGGTTCAGCTCGTTGAGCATGGCGTAGAGGCTGGTGGTTTTACCGGAGCCGGTGGGGCCCGTCACCAGGATCATGCCGTGGGGACGGTGGATCTGGTTGCGCACCCGCTCGATCAGGTCGGCGGGCATCCCGGTCTCTTCCAGTTGCAGCAGACCGGCGGACTGGTCCAGCAAACGCATCACCACGGATTCACCGTACTGCACCGGCATGGTGGAGAGACGCACGTCGATCTGGTGCGCCTTCACCTTCATCTGGAAGCGCCCATCCTGGGGCAGGCGCTTCTCGGAGATGTCCAGCCCTGCCATCAGCTTGATGCGCAGCACCAGCGCGTTGGCCACCCGATACTCGGACAGGGTGGTTTCCATCAGTTGGCCATCGACCCGGTAGCGGATGCGCAGCAGCTTCTCGTCCGGCTCGATGTGGATGTCGGAGGCGCGCACCTGCACCGCGTCCTCAAAGATGGACTGCAGCAGGCGCACCACGGTGGTGTCGTTATCGGCGTCCTCCGCCACCAGCGCGTCCAGGCTGAAATCGCTTTGCGCGCTGTACTCTTCGTGCAGCTCGCCGGCGATGGAGGCGATTTTGTCGGTGTGGCGATAGAGGTTGTCGAAGGCGTCCAGCAGCTGCCCTTCGGTGGCCACCGCCAGCTGGATCTGGCGCGGGGCCAGCAGGGTTTCCAGGGTGTCGATGGCCGCCAGGTCTGCCGGGTCGCTCATGGCCACGGTCAGTTGATGGTCGTCTCCGGCCACCACCAGCGCCCGGTAACGGCGGGCGTGCACTTCCGGCAGCAGCTGAACCAGCTCGGGCTTGATGCGGCGTGCCCGCAGGTCGAGAAACTCGATGTTCATCTGTTGCGCCAGGAAGCCCAACAGCTGCTCTTCGCTGATCAGCTTGAGGTCAATCAGGGTACGCCCCAGCTTCCGGCCGCTCTCTTTTTGGGCAGCCAGCGCGTCCATCAGCTGGGCTTCGGAGATGATCCCCTCCTGCACCAGGAGGTCACCCAAACGCTGTTTCAACTTGCCTTTCATCGACGCTCCAGCACGGTCAAACGATCGCGAATAAAGGCCCGCGCCTGCGGGCTCAGGTCGGTTCGGTTCAGAGCCTGTTGGTAAGCGGTGGCGGCACCGCTGAGATCGCCGTTGGCGTCCCGGGCATATCCCAGGCCAAACCACCAGGCGCCCCGTTGAGGCTCTGCATCAAGCAGCGCCTGGTAATCCTGCTGAGCCAGCGACAGCTGGCCCAGCTTCTGGGCCAGGGCAGCGCGACGGGCCCGCCACTCCGCATTCGGGTTTAACCGGCTGGCCCACGTCAGCCACTGCTGCGCCACCTCCCTGTCCCCCTGTTGCTGACTCAACTCGGCTGCCAGCAAGGGGTAGGCCGCTTCCTCCGGAAAACGACGGGCGGCGTCCAGCAACACGTCGTCCGCCTCGCCACGCTGGGCCAGCAGGGCGATCAGCGCCAGACGGGCATCGTGCAGCCGGGGATCCAGCTCAATGGCCTGCACCAGCAGGGATTCCGGCTCGGCCGCCTGCTGCGCCTGCTGCCACAGTGCGTGGGCTTGCTCCGCCGGACTCAGCGACGATTTCTGGATCGCCAGCACCGGCGCGGGCTCCGGTTTCGGTTTCGGCTTCGGCTCTGGTTTCGCTGCCGGAGTCGTTGTCGGTTCGACGGGCACGGAGGCCCGCTGTGGCGTTACCGGTTCTGACCGCACCGCCGGTTGCGGCTCAGGGGCGACGGTTTTCGGTTGCGCCGGACTCACCGGCGGCGTGGCGTCGTCGGCTTTGCGGGCCACCTCCGCCTGCGCCGGGGCCGCCTCAGGCGCTTCGGCTACCGGCTCCGGGGCGCGCTCAGGCGTTGCCGTGATCGGCTTGGCCTGAGGATGCGAAACAACGGGGGCGCTCCCGCTGATCCGCTGCAGTGTGGGCCACCAGACCCAGACAATGGCCAGCAGCAATCCCACCAGCAGCACCAGCGGCAGGGGCAGATGACGGCGGGCGGCCCGTGCCACGTTTGGCACCGCCACCGGGGGCGGCATGGCGCCCCGGCCGCCACGCAGTTCCAGTGACTTGAGGGTTTCGTTGATGACGCTCATGCCATCCCCTCCGGCCACAGGCGCAGCGCAAGCCCCGTGCCCAACAGCAACACCGCCAGGCCCACCAACGCCCAGAGACGACCGCGTTGCCACGGGCTCTGCCAGGGCCCCGCCGCGTCGGTGTCGCGCACCGCCGCCGCCAGGCTGGCGTTATGAACGTGAAACTCACCCCGGCCAAAACTCAGCATCAGCGCCTTGTGCGCCAGGATGTTCAGCAATCGTGGTACCCCGCCACTGGCCCGCCACAGCCCCTCGACCTGACGGGGCGAAAACAGCGCCCCGCCCTGGTAACCGGCCCGGTTGAGGCGGTGCGACAGGTAGGCGCGACACTCGTCACGGGTCAGCCCGCGCAGGGTGTAGGAGAAGCTGATCCGCTGGCGCAACTGGCGCAGTTGCGGCTGGGCCAGGCGGTGATCCAGTTCCGGCTGGCCAAACATCACCATCTGCAACAGCTTGAACCGCTCGGTTTCCAGGTTGGTGAACAGGCGCAGGGCTTCCAGTGTCTCATCAGGCAGGGCCTGCGCTTCGTCCAGCAACAGCACCACCTGACGACCGGCCTGGGCCAGCTCCAGCAGGCGACCACTGATCGCCGCGGTCAGTTGCTGCTGGTCACCGCGTTGGGTCACGCCCAGCTCCTGCGCCACGGCCCGGCGCATCTCGTCCGGGCTGAGATAGGGGTTGGGCAGGTACGCCACCTGGTAGCGTTCGCCCAGATCCTTCAGCAATTTGCGGCACAGCAGGGTTTTGCCCATGCCCACTTCGCCGGTCACCTTGATGAAGCCCTCTCCCGCCGCCAGCGCGGTGTGCAGCACCTGCAGCGCCTCCTGGTGAGGCGCCAGCTCGCAGTAAAACTGCGTGTTGGGGGTCAGGGTAAAGGGCAGTTCCCGCAGCCCGAAGTGGTACAGATACATGGGTCAGTTCGCGCTCGGGTACCAGTCATCCAGGGTTTGTTGAGAGCGTTGCAGCTGCTGCTGCCAGGTGCCCGGCTCAACGATGGTCGGACGCAGCAGGATCACCAGCTCCGTCTTGACGTTGCGCTGGCTCCGGTTGGTGAACAGCTCGCCCAACAGGGGGATCTGGCCCAGCACCGGCACCTTGGACTCCACTTGCTCCGCCACAGTTTTCATCAGCCCGCCGATCACCACCACGTCGCCACTGTGGGCGCGGATCATGGTATCCGACTCGCGGATCTGGCTCTGGGCCAGCGGCAGCTCCAGGGTGGCATCAAGGGCGTTGATGGTTTTGACCTGCTCGGAGATGTCGGTCACTGAAGGGTGAACGTGCAGCAGCACCTCACCGGACTGGCCGATCTGCGGCGTCACATCCAGCGCGATGCCGGAGAAGAAGGGCGTCAGTTCAACGTCCGGGGTGGTGATGGGCGTATCGGACGCCACGGTGGTGGCGCTGATGTCGGTAACAAAGTACTCGTCGGTGCCCACCTTAATCACCGCTTTCTGGTTATTGATGGCGGTCACCCGCGGGCTGGAGAGGGTATCCACATCGCCCTGGGTATCAAGCAGGGTGACAACCGCATTGAAGTCGGTGCCCGTAAAGCTGATGCCGGTAACGCCGCCCAGCACGTCGGTGATGGCGTTGCCAAACTGGCCACCACTGGTGCCAAACTCGATGCCGACGTTGCCGCTGTTCCCGATGCTGCCGGTGACTTCACTCCAGTTGATCCCCTGCTGGTAGCCATCAGACAGCTGAACTTCCAGGATCCGCGCTTCCAGCACCACCTGGCGCTCCAGGTTTTGCTGGGCCTGGCTCAGGAACTGCTCCACTTCGCGCAACTCATGCGGGAACGCCTTCACCGACACCAGGCCCGCCTGGGGCAGAGTCAGCACCTGACGGCCGTCGCCGTTGCCAATCATCTTCTCGAGGGTCTTCTCCAGCTGGGACCAGAAATCGGTCTCGGTGCGGGTCTCGATAAAGGTGCCGTTGGCGCTGTTGCTCTGGCGGTTGTTGCTGCCCGAGCCGCTGCTGTTGCGGTTGCTGTTCTGGTTGCCGCTGAAATTGTTGTTGCGGTTGCTGCTGTTGCCGTTGTCGTAGTCGTCGGTCAGACGCCCGGCGTTCACCGAGGTCAGGCTCAGGCCGTTTCGCTGCATCAGCAGGTAGTTCACCGGGAACGTCTTGCTGCGCATGCCCGCCGGGTAGATCTGCAGCACCCGACCCTGACGGCGGATGTCGTAGCCGTAGAGGTCCTGCACCGTGTCCAGCACCTCATCCAGCGTCACTTTGCGCAGGTTCAGTGAGATCTTGCCGCTGACGCCAGGGTGAATCGCCACGCTGTAGGGGCTGTCATCCACCAGGCTGGCAAAAAAGAGCTGCGCGTCCACCCCCCGGGCAGCCACGTCGATGCGGGGCGCCTGCGGTTGGGTCATGGCGTGACTCCGCCCCCCTTCCAGCTCCTGCTGCAGAAGCGGGGACAGGGCCGGTGGCGGGGCAACCGGCTTGGCCGCTTCGCTGGCCTGGGCCAGGGCGGCTTTGCTTTGAGTCGGCTCCGGGCGCTGTTCCGGCAAGTTCTGGCAGGCCGTCAGCGCACCGGCGCACAGCACCAGTGTCATCGTCCTGTGCATCATCAGTCCCATCGGGTCTCCTGATTCCGTTCGCTGAATTTGGGGAAAAGGCTGAGAAACTGGCCATTGCTCAGTGCCACGCCGTCACGCTGGATGCGTATGATCCGGCTGCCGCCGAGGCGGTCGCCTTCACGATAAATTTCGCCACCGATGACCGCCTGGCGGTTGCTGCCCTCCACCAGGATGCTCTGCAGCTCGCCATGGGATCGCGACGGGGCCGCCGGCCCGCTGACCCAGCCAGGCGGCTGAGTCGGGTCCTGTGCCGCGTCAGCGGGAGAGATCAGCAGCAACAGTGCCGGTATGAATGCCCACACGGATCGGCTCCTTTTCGGTTCCCAGGGTGTCCAGCTGCAGCTGCAGCCGGGCTTTCGGATAGCGCGTCACCTGGTAGTCCAGGAAACGCCAGTAAAATCGTTGTTCCAGCTGCTCCATGCGCTCCAAAGCCGCCTTGAGCTTGAAGAAACTGCCCTCCAGCTCCAGCTTGACGCCGTGGCGATAGAGCCCGCCTTCATTCACCAGCGCCACCGGCGGCTGAATGCGCATCTCGATCAGGGTGACCCCTTCCGTCCGCGCCAGAAGCTGGGCCAGCACCGCCGACATCTGTTCCGGCGGGATCAGATCCACCAGTTCCTCATCCAGCGCGGCCTGATGCTGCGCCAGCTGCTGCTTTAACTGCGCCAGTTCGTCCGCCATCTTGTCGTTGGGGTTGGCGGACAGTTGCTGACGCAGGGACTGGGCCTCCTGCGCCATATTGCGGGTCTGGTTCAGGGTGTTCTCCAGTTGCCGCGCCTTGGCGGCGTTGCCGTTGAGCACCGGCTCCAGCCACAACGCCCAGAACAGCATCGCCAGGCCGACCACCGCCGTCAGGGCAATCAGCCCCCGTTCACGACGGGACAAAACGGCGAAGCGTTCGCTCCATTGGGACACGCGGTTCATTGTGCCTCCTCCTGCTGCGCCAGGCCGTGAGCGGCAACAAAGTGCACCGGTTTCCCCGCTTCGCCGGTGATGCTGAGCTGGCTGACCGCACGCCCCTGCAACGAGGGCTGCTGGCCCAGCTTGTCGAGCCAGGCGGGTACGGCAGCCGCACGACGAGCCTGGCCGCTGAGCAGCACCTGGTCCCGGGCCAGCTGGAATCGCTCCAGCCAAACCTGGTTGTCCGCGCTGGTGGACAGGTCGGCCATCAGCTTGGAGAAACCGGGATGGGTCAGCAGTTCATCCTGATCCAGTACCGTCACCAGACGCTGAAAACTCTCCAACTGCTTACGGGCCTGCTCCACCTTGGCCACCAGCTCAGGCCGCGGTTGATGCGCCCGCGCCTTCGCGGCCAGCTGAGCCAGCTCGGCACTCTGCGCCGTTTGCGCCTCACGGGCCGCCAGCAACTGCTGATCAAGGCCCCGGGCCTGCAGGTGCAGCGTGACGCCCAGCGCCACAGCCAGCCCTACGACTGCCACGCAGGTCAGCGCCAGCCGGGGCAGCGTCAGGCGAGCCCGCTCCGGCAGCAGCGACGGGGCGAAGAGATTAACTCGACGTTTCATCGACACGCTCCAGGGCAGCCCCGTGGGCCAGCCAGTGATCCATCGGGTGTTGTTCTGTCGTCATCGCCCGAACCGGCACCTCCAGCCGGCTTTCAAGCAGGCGTTGCAGTGCCGTCTGCTGCGGCAGCGGCAACAACAGGCTGAGCCCGGCAATGGCGGGCTGATGCAGCTGTCGGTCCAGGTAATCGATGGAGCGTTGAAGCTCCAGAATCAAGGCGTCCACCAGCCCCTGTTCCAGCTCGACTTCGGTGAGGGAATCCAGTTGGTTAAACCCGCGGATCTGGCGACTCAGCAACAGCTGACCCTCGACGCCGATCAACAGCTTGAGCGCCTGACCGGGCCGATGCCACAGCAGCATCTGGGGACGGGGATGGATGGGCAGAAGGTTCACCAGAGCCAGCTCTTCGATGGTGATCACCCCGGCGGTGAACCCGGCCTCTTCCTGGGCGACCGCCAGGCGGGACAGCTTGGCCTTGTCGGCCACCACCACCTGCAACTTGTCGCTGCCGGCAGGTTGCACGGCCAGCTGGAAGTAGTCGAGGTGGATTCGGTTCATCGGGATGTTGACCAGATCTTTGATGGCAAAAGGCAGCGCGGCGAGCAACTCGGCGTCGTCCACCTTGGGGCGATCAATCACGTGGATCTGGTAGAGCGGGTCGGTGAGTACCCATTGCAGGCGGGCGGGCCCCACCTGTTTGGCCACCTCGGCCCACTCGGGGCGTCGCCAGCCATCAATTTGCACCAGTTCACCCTGGCGGTTTAGCAAGGATACACCGTCATCATGGACGGCCCCGCCCAACAGCGGAGTGGAGGCAGACCTCCTTGAAAACCAACTGAGCACAGGGCCCCCTAAACGGGTTCAAAAGGGCGTGCCCCGACCAGGGCCTACCACACCGAACCGCAACAAATTCAAAATTTTTTCTTAATAATACAGCCGGTTACTATACTCTTTGACCAAAAAGAGTTTGGCAAGCATACATTATGCCGTCAATAGTTTGACGGCGCCATGATTCTGGCCTGAAGAATATTGAGGTCAGGATGCAGCAGATTCATCGTAGGCTACTGCGTCGCCAAACCAGGTTCCCTGACCCCCGTCCGCACCTAATTGCTTCAGGGCCAACCAGTCCGCTTCATCGTCCACCCCTTCCGCCAGCACTTTGACCTTGGAATGGCTTGCCGCCTGGATAAGGCTGGTGATGAACAGCTGATTCTCCGGACGCAGCGGCAGCTGGCGAACCAGGCTGGGATGCAGCTTAATCCAGTTGATGCCGAAGCGGTCGATGTAGTCGGTACGCTGCACCGTATGGCCCACGCCATCCACGGCCAGCTGCACGCCAAGTCGTTTCAGTTCCTGCAGCACCGGCGCCAGGGCGTCGGCGTGCTGAACCAGCTCCCGCTCATTCAGCTCCAGTATCAGCTGCGCACGACGGGCCTGATAATTCGCCAGCAGCATCGACATCGATTTGCCGAAGCGCGGATGCAGCAACGACTCCGCAGCGATGTTGACGCTGAACGGCGTGGTGTTGCCGCTGTTGCGCATCTGCTGCAGCCCCAGCTCCATCAACAGTCGCTCAATGCGGGGGATCAGGCCGCAACGCCGGGCCATCGGCCGGTACAGCGCCGCCCGAACCAGCTTGCCCTGGGCGTCCCGCATGCGGCTGAACAGCTCGTAGCAGAGCAGCTCGCCTTCACGCCCCCGAACCGGTTGATAAAAGGTTGCCCAGGCACGACGAACCAGCGCGTTTTCAATCAGGCTGCGCCAGCGCACGGTGCCCTGGGCCAGTTCCCGGTCCACCGCGCCTTTGTCATACATAAACCAGTTGCTGTGACCCTGGAGCAGCGCGGCGCGCAGCGCCATGTGCGCCTCGTCCAGCACCTGATCCGGCTCATCCCCCTGGTTGTAATACGCCAGGCCGATGTGAACCAGTTGCTCCCGATCCGCCCCCTTGGGCAGATCCAGGCGTTCGGCAATGCGCTGCAAACGGGCGGCCAACGCTTCTGCCTCCTTCAGCGGCAGCATCGGCACCAACAGCGCCAGTTCCAGCCCGTGACGACGGGCAAAGACCGCGTCACTGTGTTCCGACAGCACCGGTTCGCACAGCTCTACAAACTGACGCAACACCGGCAGTCGGCTCTGGGCTGACAGTGCATCCAGTCCGCTGAACTGAACCAGGCAGACCATGCCCTGGCCTTCCATCATACCACTGTGAGTTTGGGCCCGAAGCCGGCTGTCGAAGAACATGCTGTTGCCCAACCCCAGTTCGCCATCGAGAAAGGTGTTGGCACGAATGCGGCGGTCCAGCTCCAGTTTCGCTTCCCGCTCTTTGCGCCACATGCGGTGCAGTTTCATCATCGCCCGGCCGACCGACAGCGGACGTTCTCCCTTGAGGGGTTTGCCCGCCGCGTCGATATCGCCACGATTGATCTGCCGGGCCCGGTAGGCCAGAACCTCCACCCCGGCCATCTCGCGGTTCAGCCAGACCGTGCCGGCCGCAACGATCACCAACGCCGCGATCAGGCCGAACGCGATCAGCACCCACTCCTCAAAACCAAACCCCAAAAGAAGCATGGGGCGGGCCAGGGTGATCCGCATGATGTTACCGCTGCGCAGGGTGCGCTCGTAGGTCACCGAGGGGCGAGGGTCCGCATCGCTGTCCGGCCGCCAGCGGTATATCGGGGTGTCGCCCCGCAACAGCACAAAGTCACGGGCGCGGTAGCTTTTCAGCATGTCCGGCAACCACACCAGCATCTGCTCAAGTGGCACACCGCGTTCGTACTGGATATCAACAATCCGGGCCAGGGCGCTGACGGCCAGGTCCTGGTTTCGGTTGGCGTGGGAAAAACTGGCGGTCCAGGCACTGAGCAACAGGGCCAGTCCCACCATGGTCAGGGAGGCGATCCAGAAGCTGATCAACCTTTGGGTTTGTTCGTGTCGTTTCTTCATCCGTGACTCTGTCAAACAACCGGTGGCGCCGGTCTGGCGTCGCGCAACTTCCAGGCCATAGGCCCAATCGAGGACGCCATCCTCCGACCGCGCATCTCCTCGAGTCTGTCGGTATCATCGCACCTTATGGGCTTCGACAAAACCGTACGACCAAAACCGTTTTACTCGAGATTTGAGCCGGCTCAAGCGGACACAAAAAAGCCCCGGTAAACCGGGGCCTTTGCAAAAAGGATTTCGCATCCAGAGGATCAGAACGGGATATCGTCGTCCCAGCCCTCATCCAGATCCGGCGTGAAGTTCTGGTTGGCGTTCTGGTTCTGCGCAGGCGCTTTTTGCGGCGCCGGACGGGATTGGCCACCGGCGAAGTTGCCACCCTGTTGGCCGCTCGGCTGACCACCGGCAAAGTTGCCGCCGCTCTGCTGACCGCCACCGAAGTTGCCGCCGCTCTGCTGGCCGCCACCGAAGTTGCCACCGCTCGGCTGACCGCCACCGAAGTTGCCACCGCTCGGCTGACCGCCACCGAAGTTGCCGCCGCTCGGCTGACCGCCACCGAAGTTGCCGCCGCTCGGCTGGCCGCCACCGAAGTTGCCGCCACCCTGACCGCCACGGGAGTCCAGCATCTGCATCTGGTCTGCTACGATCTCGGTGGTGTAGCGGTCCTGACCGTTCTGGTCCTGCCACTTACGGGTTTGCAGTTTGCCTTCGATGTAAACCTTGGCGCCCTTCTTCAGGTACTCACCGGCGATTTCTCCAAGACGTCGGAACAACACAACACGGTGCCACTCGGTACACTCCTGGCGCTGGCCATGCTGGTCCGTCCAGCTTTCAGAGGTTGCCACGGTAATGTTCGCCACAGCGTTACCGTTTGACATGTATTTCACTTCCGGATCCTGGCCCAAATTGCCAACCAGGATCACTTTGTTAATTCCACCAGCCATTACACAATCCCCTTAATGATTTCTTTGTTTGCGTTGCTGATTCGGTTTTTCTTCAGCATGTGATTGATTATTTGATCGTGGGTCTTGCCAGAAGCCAGGTGCTTACGAACGAAGTCGGCCACCTTGTCATCAATGCTGTTGAGCCACGGCTTTTCCTCCACCTGAGGCTTGGTGTTGTCCTGGCTGTCGGCGTCCTTCTGGTCATCCAGAAGCAGCAGTCCACCCAGCGCATACTTGCGTGCGTAGGAACTTGTAGCCCCGGTAAGCTGAGAGTCATCCATCCCCTTCTTGCTCTGAGACTCGCGAGCAAAGGCGGAGTTAGAGATTGACTCCTTGCCATCGGTCAGAGTGGCTGTGGCCTTGACGTAAATCCGGTCGCCAACCATCACAATCTCATCGCCAACGGTCAG
>CAZWED010000031.1:0-17098 GCA_964632645.1 uncultured Ferrimonas sp.
GGAGCATGCCGACATTGAGCAACTGCTGCAGTTCAGCTCCCCCATCTATCGTCTGGAACTGGCGATGGTGGGGCGGCTGTTCGCCCAGGACCCCAGCCTCTATGCCGACATCATCTTCGCCCAGCCCGATGCCCTGGCTCGCGCCCGTCACTACCTGGATCGTTACCAGGAAGCGCTGGCGCTGCTGGAGGCGGGGGACAAGGCGGGCTTTGAAGCCCTGTTTGATGATGTCGCCCAGTGGTTTGGCGATTTCGCCCAGCAGTTCCGGGTGGAAAGTGCCAATATGTTGATGGCGGCCAACGACAGCCGCAGTGGCTGACAGCGCCCGCTTCGGCTGCTAGGGTGTCTTTGAGGAGGCAAGCCATGGGTTCCATTCATATTGAGCGGTCTCACGACCTCTCCGCCGCCGAACTGGACTCGCTGGTCAATGACCTGTCCGGCCAGTTGGCGACGGCGTACCAGTTGCGTGTGCAGAAGCGCGGGGAGACGGTGCACTTCTCCCGTAGCGGCGCGCGGGGAACCCTGCTGCCCGGCCCCTCGCGTGTGGTCATCACTCTGGAGCTGGGCATGCTGCTCCGGCCCTTCCGGGACGGCATTCATCAAGCCATCGAGCGGCAGCTGGATGCGCTGTTGGGGTAACCGCAAACGGGACGAAGATTCGTCCCGTTTTTTGATCCAGAGCAAAGATCTTCACCTCCTTTAGAACGCCGATTCTAGAGCGGATTCATACCCTGACATTAGGGAAACATCCCTGTCGCCGGAATCAAAGGAGGGCATTATGTCTAAGCGTGAACACACTCCCCCAATTGAGCAGGAAGCGATGGCTCGCAAGATCTGGTTGGCTGGTCTGGGCGCCTACGCCAAGAGCGCCAAAGAGGTGACCAACCTGTCCGAACGGGGTCGCACCTGGTTTGAAGAGCTGATGGAACGGGGTCGCGAGCTGGAAAACCAGACCAAGACCCGGGTGAAAGACGCCGCCTCTCAAACCCAGGAAGCCGTGACTCAACAGATGAACGTACGGGTGCAGCGCTTTACCGGTCTGGATCCGCATCAGTTGGACGAGCTGGACACCAAGCTTGATCAATTGACCAAAGTGGTGGACAAGCTGGCAACCGCCAAAGCGGCCCCGGCCCCGGAAAAGCCCGCCGCCAAGGTTGAGCCTGCTGAAAAGCCGGCCCCGCGCCGCCCGGTGCGGAAACCCGCAGCTAAGAAAGACGTTTAAGCGTCTGGGAGGAAAGCATGACCATCGATATCCGTGATCGTGGCCAGGAATGGCTTCAGGACAGCGAACAGATGGCACGCAATATCTGGCTGGCTGGTCTTGGGGTATACAGCAAGAGTTTGGAAGAAGCCGCGGAGCGCCGCGATCAGACCGAGTCGCTGTTTGATTCGCTGGTCGACGAAGGGCGCAATGTGGAAGCCCAGACTCGGGAAAATGTGGCCCAGCAGGTGAAAGCGGCCAACCAGAATGTCGAGGCCCGAGTACAGGCGCTGTTCGCCCGTCTGAGCGGTGTGGACCCTCGCCGTATCGACCAGATGAACGCCAAGGTGGATCGTCTCACCGAGCTGGTGGCGAAGCTGGCCCAGAACTAGGGAGGGCCTATGGCCAACCTGTCGTTACTGGATTTGGGGTTTGTCCTGTTTGAGAGTGACGCCACCCCACTGCACATCTCCGGCCTGGTGATGCTGTCTCCGCCGGCCGGAGAGGTTGAAGGGTTCGGCCGGCGGCTCGTCGAGAAACTGTGGTCCGGCGAGCCCCCCCAGCCCCCTTTTGACCAGGTGCTGGACCTGGCCCTGACCCGTTGGCCGCGCTGGCGTTCTGCCGGCATGGTGGATCTGGGCTACCACGTGCGTCACTCTCAGCTTCCTGAACCGGGCAGCCCCCATCAGCTGCTGGAGCTGATCAGCCGCATTCACAGCTACCGTCTCGACCGCAGTCGCCCCTTGTGGGAGCTGTGGGTGATAGACGGTCTGGAGAGTGGCGATGTGGCTCTGGTGGTGAAGATCCACCACTCGCTGGCGGACGGCGTGCGGGCATCCAAACTGTTTGCCCGAAGCTGCAGTCTCACCCCCGAGGGGGAGACCCACCCGTTCTGGATTGGCGCCGGGCCCACCGATGCCACCGCCCGGGCGGAGCGCGCTTCGCTCCTCTCCTGCCTGCTGAAAAGCCGGGGCCTGATCCAGCGTCAGATTGGCGCCAGTATCGGGCTGGCCAAGCTGGCGGGCAAGCTTGCGCTGAACTCGCTGAATCTGCAGCCAACCCGGCTCAAGGTGCCCTTTACCGCCCCGCGGACGCCGTTCAACATCAGTCCGGACCGGGCCCGCACCGTGGCCCTGGCCAGTTTGCCCCTGCGCCGTTTTTCCCGCATCGCCAAGCTGACCGGCACCACCGCCAACGACGTGATGCTGACGGTGTGCGATATGGCGCTTCACCGCTATCTGCAGGTGCACAACTGGTCCAGCCGCAAGCCGATGGTGGCGCTGATGCCGATCAACCTGCGGCGTGCCGATGAAGAGCCGGTGGCGTGCAACAAGATCAGCCTGGGACTGGTGGAACTGGGGCACAGCGACGACCCGCCCCTGGTGCGCCTGGGCAACATCCGGGATGGCACCATGGGGGTGAAACAGGAGGCGCTGGAGCTCTCGGGAGACGCCTATTACCAGTACTCCATCATCGTGAACGGCCTGGCGCTGACCGCGGGACGACTGGGGCTGCACCACTACCTGCCGCCCGCCACCAACATGTTGATCTCCAATGTCCCGGGGCCCACCCAGCCACTTTATTATATGGGCGCGGAAGTCACCCAGATGTATCCGCTGTCACTGCTGTTGCCCGGTCAGACCCTCAACATCACCCTGTTGAGCTACGCCGGCCAGATCCACTTTGGCCTGGTGTGCTGCCGGCGCTCCCTGCCGGGATTTGATGCCATTGCGGATTACCTGCATCAATCCCTGGCCGAGTTGGAGCACGCGACCCTGGAAGCGGTAACCGATGTGGTGATGCAGCATACGGCCTAAGGAGGGGTTATGCCCAGTTGGCGTGCCATTGCCCTGAATAAGTTGTTGTTTCGGGCCATGCGGGCTCGCTTTGCCCGATGCAATGATGTGCACGCGTTGCGCGCCACCATCAGTGGCCTGGATAAACTGGGCAACTACATTCTTCCCCCTTCCGGTCTGGACAGCGTGCCGGACCAGCTGGGGGGCGTCCCCTGCGACTGGATCCTCACCGGACAGAGCGTCAGTGAGCGGGTGATCCTCTATTTCCACGGTGGCGGGTTCTGCCTGCGCTCCCCGGCGGTGCACGGCGCGCTGCTGGGCCGCCTGGCGGAGAGCACCAGTTCCCGTGGGCTGATGGTGGACTACCGGCTGGCACCGGAGTTTCCCTATCCGGCGGCGGTCAATGACTGTCTGTCGGTGTACCAGGCGTTGCTGGAGCAGGGCATGGTGCCGGGACAGCTGATCCTGGCCGGTGACTCGGCCGGCGGCAATCTGGTGCTCACCACCATGATGCAGGCCCGGGAGCATGGTTTGCCCCAGCCCGCGGCCGGGGTGTTGCTGTCTCCCGCCGTGGACATGGCGCTGAATGGTGAATCTGCCTTTCTGCTTCGCGAAGTGGACCCCTTCTTTGACCTGGGTTCGCTGCTGCTGATGCGCAACTGTTACCTCAACGGTCACATGCCCTGTGATCCGCTGGTCTCCCCCTGCTACGGCGATTTGTCGGGGCTGGCACCGGTGATGATCCACGTCGGGGCGCTGGAGATGCTGCAGGACGACTCGGTGCGCCTGGCGGCACAGATCCGGCGTCAGGCGGGGGTGGTGGACCTGACCATCTGGCCAGGCTTACCCCACGTTTTCCCGCTGTTTTATCAACTGCCGGAAGCCCGCGAAGCGATCAGCCGCATCCGCGAGTTCATCCTTCACCACACCGATCACGCCGCCCTGGGGCCGGACTGACCCTCATTACCGTGTGTTCAACCTATCCTCCCGGGGCGGGGCTGTGTCTGCCTCCGGCAGATAGGGCTGGAGTAAGGTCAGCAGGCATTCGGCACTGAGCAGCAACTGGGTTTCGCTGTCCCGCTCCGGCTCCAGTTCAAAGCAGAGACTGGCCAGGGCGCTGAGCATCAGGCTGTCCGCCAGCCGGTCCCGCGCCGATTCCGGTATCCCCAGTGGCGTCAGCCGATCCAGCCGTTGCAGCAGAAGCTGGCTGATTTGACGGATCTGGCGCAACTGACGGCGCCAGGTCTGCGCCAGCGCGGGCGGGCCAAAGCGCAGCGCTTCCTGATCCCGGAACAGGCAGCGGAAATGGTGCCCCACCCGCAGCAGCGACAGCAGGAACGGCTCAAAGTCCAGCGGGGTACTCAGCTCCTGATCCATCCGTCGGTAGAGGCGGGCCAGGGCCAGATCGCACTCCGCCAACAGCGCCCCCAGGATCTCCTCCTTGCCACGGAAGTGGTAGTAGAGGTTGCCCGGGCTGATGCCCAGGCTGGTGGCGATGGTCAGGGCGCTGATCGCGGCCGTGCCCTCCTGATTGAAAAGATCCAGACTGGCGTCCAGGATCCGTTCCCGGGTGCCCATCAGGCCACCTGGCACAGCTGACGAAGGTAGTGGTACTCCAGCTTCATCAACCGCTCGCTGTCGCGGGCCGCAAACTGGGCCAGAGTTTTGCCAATGAACGGCACCTTGGATTCCACCGTGAGGCGGATGGTGTTGCGGCTGCCCTCATCGCGCTCACTCAGAACCATGCCGCCCTGAATGGTCAGCGGCACCCCAAGGATCTGGATCGCCAGGGTGCAGTGATAGCTGCCGTCCTCCATCTCGCGCCAGTGCTCGGACTGCTCCAGCTGGTTGCGATCGCCCACCACGGACTTCAGCAAACCGGGCACCGCGCTCTCCACGATGCGGAAGGTCATCATCCGCCACTGCCGATCGTCGTCGTCGCACTGCAGTATCCGAACCTGATCGGCGCCTATCGCCTGGTACTTGGCTTTGACCGCTTCCGGTTCGCGAAACTGGGCCACCAGGGTCTCCAGTGGGCAGTCGTAGTCGTGAGTTACCGTCAGTTCCATGGCCAGGCTCCTTAGAAGTGAATGCCGCGCAGCAACGCCGCAAAGGTGATTTTTTCCTGCTGGCGGGCCAGGTCCCGCTCCCGGTCATCCTCGTCAAACATGCGGAAGGCGGAGTTCATGACGATCTCGGCCAGTTTTGGGGCCAGCGCGTGCAGCACGGCGCCGAAGATGCCCAGCCGGGTGGCGATCCGCTTGGGCTGATGGAGGATGCCCTGCAACACCATGTCCGCGGCCTGCTCCGGGGTCAGGGTCGGCACCTGATCATAGAGCTTGGTGGGCGCAATCATCGGGGTGCGCACCAACGGCATGTTGATGGTGGTAAAGCGGATACCGATGTCGGAGTACTCCGCCGCGGCGCTGCGGGTAAAGGACTCCAGCGCGGCCTTGGAGGCAACGTAGGCGGAGAAGCGGGGCGCGTTGGTCAGTACCCCGATGGAGGAGATGTTGATGATCTGCCCCCGCCGGCGCTGGCCCATCCCCTCCAGCACCCCGAGGATCAGCCGCAGGGCGCCAAAGTAGTTGATCGCCATGGTGCGCTCGAAGTCGTGCAGGCGGTTCAGGGATTCCGCCACCGGCCGGCGGATGGAGCGCCCGGCGTTGTTGATCAGCAGGTCGACGCCGCCGTGTTCGGCGTGGATGCGGGCCAGCAGGTGCTCGGATTCGGTGGGGTCGGTGAGATCCGCCACGTAGGGGTAAGCGTCCCCGCCAAGGGCGGCAACCTGCTGGCAGGCTTCGCCCAGCTCCTCCGCTTCCCTCGCCACCAGCAGCAGGCGGGCACCGCAGGGCGCCAGCTTGAGGGCGGTGGCCAGGCCGATGCCGGAACTGGCGCCGGTCAGCAGCACTCGCTGCCCCGCCAGGCGCTGGCACAGGCTGCGTTCGATAAAGCGGTCCGGGTCGAGGTTGCGTTCCCAGTAGTCCCAGATCCGCTCGGCGTAGCTGGAGAGGGGCGGGCAATGGATGTCGCCTTCGGCCAACAGGGCGTGGGTGTAGGCGCAATCAAAGCGGGTTGGGTAGTTGATCAGGGACAGGGCGCTCTCCGGCAGGCCGTACTCCTCCAGGATGGCGCGGCCGATCCGCTTGAGGGGCGGGGATTGCAGCAGGCTTTGCCAGAGGTGGCGCGGCACCACGTCAAACAGGCGGGTGTTGATCCGCATCGCCATGCGTGGCGCATGGCCCGCATCGGCAAACAGGTTCAGCACCTCTCCGGCGCGCAGCGGCGCCGGGTCGGTCAGGTGGAAGCACTGGCCGTCGAGGTCGGGACGGTGGGCCAGGTAGTCCATCGCGTCGGTCACAAAGTCCACCGGCACAATGTTCAGGCGGCCCCCCTCCACCCCCAGCAGGGGGACCCAGCGGGGCAGGTTGTCGCGCAGCTTCTGCAGCAGCTTGAAGAACAGGTAGGGGCCGTCCACCCGGTCTGCCTCACCGCTGTGGGAGTCGCCCACCACGATGCCGGGACGGTAGATGCGCACCCGCAGATCGCGGGCTTCCCGTACCGCTTTTTCCGCCAGATGCTTGGTCAGGAAGTAGGGGTGGTCGAGCTGTTCCGCTTCGGCAAACATGTTTTCGTTGAAGTGGCCGCGATAGAGGCCGGCGGCGGCGATGGAGCTGACGTGGTGGAAGCAGCCTACCTGGATCCGGCGGGCCAGCTCCAGCGTGTGCTTGGTGCCTTCGACATTGGCGCGTATCTGGGATTCGGCGGAAGCTTTGAGGTTGTAGATGGCGGCGAGGTGGAAGAGGTGGTCAATGTGGCCGGTGAGTCGCTGGATGTCGGCCTCCGAGAGGCCAAGGTTGGGCTCCGTGATGTCCCCCTGGACCGGGATTAACCTGTCGGGTGTGAGCCCGAGTGGTGCCCCAATTTCCCCAAGTCGCTCAGCATCCTTGTCGGAGCGAACCAGGCAGTAAAAGGTGCCTGGCCGCTTGGCCAGGCGAGCGAGCAGGAAACGGCCGATGAAGCCGGTGACGCCGGTAATGAAATAGTCCATATGATCCCTTCCTTATGACCATGAAGACTGGTCAGGCCAGCCAGTGGGATCATTGTGGTCTGGTGAAAAAATCAGCGCAAAGGAAAGGCGATTACTCTTTGCGCTCGATCAATTCAGCAGTACAGAGCCTTCATCAGCTGGGCATATTGCTCGATGTAGAGCTGGGGTTCCGGGTCCACTTTAGCTTCTTCGGGGCTGGGGTGTACTTCGATGAGTAAGCCGTGGGCTCCGACCGCTTTGGCCGCCTGTGCCAGGGGCAGGATCAGGTCCCGACGTCCTACTGCGTGGGAGGGATCGATCACCACTGGCAGGTGCGTCAGGCTTTTCAGCAGTGGCACGGCGGTGAGATCCAGGGTGTTGCGGGTGGCCGTTTCGAAGGTGCGGATCCCGCGTTCGCACAGAATCACCTGCTGATTCCCTTCCGCCAGAATCGTCTCGGCGGCCGACAGCAGCTCTTCCAGCGTCGCCATCAGGCCGCGCTTGAGCAGCACCGGTCGCTGGGTTTTGCCTACTTCCCGAAGCAGGGCGCTGTTCTGCATATTGCGCTCGCCGATCTGGAGCAGGTCAGCCTGTGCCGCCACCTTCGCCACCTCCGCGACGTTGACCACTTCGGTCAGGATCGGCAGGCCGTGGCGCTCACCGGCTTCCCGCAGCAGGGCCAACCCCGCCATGCCCAGTCCCTGGAACGCGTCGGGATCGGCATGGGGGCGGAAACAGCCGCCGGTGAGGATCGCCCCGCCATGCTCCCTGACTGCCCGGGCGGTGGTCAGGATCTGCTCCCGCGACTCCACCACCGAGGGGCCGGCCAGGGTAATGAAGCGATCGCCGCCCAGGGTAACGCCCCCCACCTGGATCAGGGTGTCATCGAACTTGTGCTCCCGGCTGTACAGGGGCGCCTTGCCGCTGCGCACCATCGGCGCGGAGGCGGGTTGTGGCTCGGCGTCGATCACCAGGCGCGGGTCGTTGGCCAGGGCGGTGCTGTCCAGCTCGGTGGGCAGAATGGTTTCGCAGGGGTAGCATCCCAGCACTTTGATAAAGCGGGTCAGTCGGGTCAGTTCCGTCAGGGCGTTCTGCATCGCCTCACTCTGAACGTTGGCTTCAACGTCCAGGTAGAACATCTCTTCCCAGGGGTTGCCGTGGATGGGGCGGGATTCCAGCTTGGTCATGTTGATGCCCTGATCGCGCAACACCAGCAACGCCTCTACCAGCGCGCCGGGCTTCTGTGCGGTTGCCATGATCAGGGTGGTTTTGGCAGGCACCTGCGGCGGTACCGAAACCGGCTTGCGGGCCACAACAATAAAGCGGCTCTCATTGCGCTTCTGGTTGGCCAGTTCGGTGTCCAGCACCGTCAGACCATAAAGCTCGCCGCCCCGGGCACTGCCAATGGCGGCGCTGGCGCCGGACGGATCCGCCGCCGCTTTCTCCATCGCCTCGGCACTGCTGGCACAGTAGGCCTGGTGGACGCCACTGAGGCCGGAGAGAAAGCGGCTGCACTGGGTGTGCACCTGCGGATGGGCGTAAATGGTGCGGATCTGGCTGAGGGCGGTGCCGGGTCGCACCAGCAGGCAGTGGGCGATGGTTTCGGTGGTTTCCCCGACAATGTGCAGGTTGGTGTGTTGCAGCAGGTCAAACACTTCATTGATGGAGCCGGAGGAGGTGTTTTCCAGCGGCAGGATGCCGTGGTCCGCCTGCCCCTGCTCCACCGCCTGGAAGATCGCGTCGAAGGTGTCCATCCCCATCTCGATCAGCGTCCGGTCCCGTCGGCCGAAATAGTGGTGCGCCGCCAGGTAGCTGTAGGACCCTTTGGCGCCCAGGTAGGCCACCCGCGAGGAGGGCGTGTTGTCCGGGTTGCTCTGGGCCTGGAACCAGGCTTGCTGGCGCAGCACGGAGTCTTCGATGATGGTGTGGAACAGCCGGGAGATGTACTGACCGTCCAGCCCCAGTTCCCGTCCTTCGGTCACCAGTCGGGTCAGCAGCGCGCTCTCCCGCTCACTGTCGCGAACCGGTTTGATGGCGTCCGACTTGGTGCGGGCCACATCGAGACTCAGGGCCCGACGCCGCGCCAGCAGACTCAGCAGCTCCTTGTCCACCTCGGTGATCGCCTTGCGGATGGGCTCTAAAGGGTTGCGCTCACTCATCGACTGTTTCCTTATCTCGTTATGTTTGGGGCCCTGATACGCAAAAGGCCTCCCGCTGGGGAGGCCTCTTTGGTTTCTTCTACCGGCTGATTACACGCCGAAACCGCCTCCCGGGAGCTGGCAGGTAAAAAACTCGGTAAAAAAGCGGACGCGGATCGTTTTCATGGCTTTCACACTACCGATTGGTACCGAGGGGGTCAAGGCGAAAAAAACACCCGCCGAAGCGGGTGTGGTCAGCGGTTATGGGGTCATCCGCTCAGGCGGCGTCTTCCGCCTCTTCGATCACCTGGTTGGTGTTATCGTGGCGGCGGGCGGTCTCCTTGGCCGCGAGCTTGATCAGTTGCCGCTCCAGTTTCTGGCCCATCAGGTTGATGGCTTTGTGCATGTCTTCATGTTGACCTGTGGCGACCAGCTGGCCCGACGGCACCGCGACGGTCGCTTCCACCTGGTACTCCTGCCCTTCTTTGCCAATCATCACATGGGGGTTCAGCAGAGGTACATCGTGCCGGGCCAACTTATCGAACTTCGCGTTGACGCGGTGGCGGATGGAGTCGGATACGCTGACGGGTTTGCTGGTAATTTCAATGCGCATACAGGTTCCCCCTTTGGTGACCTTTTCTTAACTTCGGATTCAGATTAACGCCGCATTCGGAGGGGTGAAAAGTGATTTTCGTCACTTTTGAGTGCGTTTGTGCAAAGCCTGTGCAAACAGTCACAAAGGGGTGAGAAATCGGCGGCAAGCTCTTGTCAGCCTGCCTGAAACGGGGGCATATTGGGTGGGATAACAAGGGCCGGATCACAAGGAGCAGGCGTGAAAATCCAGGTATGGGACAAGGTTGTGCGGTTCTGTCACTGGGGCATTGTTATCCTGCTCCCCCTCTGGTGGTGGAGTGGTGAAGAGGGGGAGATGGAGTGGCATCAAAACTTCGCCTACCTGCTGTCCGCTCTGATCGTGACCCGCCTTGTCTGGGGCGTGATCGGCAGCGACACCGCCCGCTTCAGCCGCTTTGTCCGTTCGCCCGGCCGGGTCTGGGCTTACCTGCGCCAGTGGCCCAGCCAGCGCACGCCCCACGTGGGCCATAATCCTGCCGGCGCCTACGCGGTGCTGATGTTGCTGACGCTGCTCAGCGTGCAACTGGTCAGTGGCCTGTTTGCCACTGACGACATTCTTACCGAAGGCCCCCTCTACAGCCTGGTCAGCGGCGAGACCGCATCCTGGATGACCTGGCTGCACAAGTTCAACTTCAACCTGATCCTGGCCGCCGTCGCCCTTCACCTGACCGCACTGCTGGCGTACCGCCTCAAAGGGGTCAGGCTGGTGGGCAGCATGATCACCGGGTACCGGCGAGGGGCCGGGGACGCGCCGAAAATCGCCTCAACAACCCCGGCCTGGGCCCTGCTTGCGGCTCTGCTGGCCGGCCTTGGCTGGGGGCTGATCTGGCCGCTGTGGTGACCACGAAAGTATGAAAAAGGGCGGCCTGATGGCCGCCCTTTTTGCTGGTCGGAATGTTATTCCGCTTTAAAGCTGTCGTGGCACCCTTTGCAGGTTTTGCCCACCGCACCAAAGGCTTTTTTGATGTCGTCGGCGTCGCCGGACTGGGTGACTTGCGCCAGGCGTTCGGTGGCCAGTTGGAACTGGCTGGCTTTGGCGTCGAACTCGTCGCGCTTTTCCCAGATGGCGGGCAGGGCGCTGGTGTCGCCTTTGTCGGAACCGGCAATGTCGAAGCTGGTAAAGGGGATTTCGGCCAGCAGGGCCAGGTGCTGGGCACGTTGGGCAAACGCCTTCTCATCCATGGGCTTCTTGTCTTTCATCATGGCCCACATGTCAGAGAAGTTTTCCTTGATCAGGCCGAAGGCTGCCTGGCGGTAATCGATGGCGTCCTCCGCGCTGTTGAATGCGCCATCCGCGGCGACAGCGCCGGTGCTGGCCAGGGTCAGAGCGAGAGCAAAGCTGATGCGTTTCATCGCGATTCGTCCTTGTTGTTATCGGGAATGTAAAAGTTTTCAACCGATTCTAAAGAACCTTGCCTGCGCAGACCAGTGTCACTCAGTAACACAATGTTGTGAGGGGGCTCACGCTTCCGGTGGATTCGGCTGGCGGCGGCGTGGGTGTAATGGTGTACTGCGACGCCAGTACAGTTTGGAGAGATGTCATGGAGAACGCACGTTGGCAATCGGTGTTGGACCTGGTTGCCCAACCCCGGGCCAGTGAGGACACGGCGTTACTGTTTGGGCTGCTGCTCAGTCACGATGAAAGGGAATCCATCGGTGGTCGTCTCGCGGTGTTCCGTGCCCTGCTCGACGGGCAACTGAGCCAGCGACAGATTGCCGCCAGCCTGGGGGTGAGCATTGCCACCATTACCCGGGCCTCCAACAACCTTAAGGCGATGTCCGAGGCAGAGCGAATGCTGCTGTCCCGTCTGATCCTATAACGATAACCCCCCTCGACGGAGTGCCATCAATGTCTGATGCTGCCGCGGTATCCGCCGCCCCACAAAGCCAACGCCTGCCCGGTATCCTGGGCGGCGCCATGATCGTCGCCGGAACCTCCATCGGGGCCGGCATGTTTGCCCTGCCGGTCTACAGTGCCGGGATGTGGTTTGGCTTATCGATGGTCCTGATGGCGGTCAGCTGGTTCTGCGCTTACAGTTCCAGCCTTTACCTGGCGGAGTCCAGCCAGCACTACCGTGATGGCGCCAGCTACTCCACCATCGCCGAGGATACCCTGGGCAAGCTGGGCAAACTCTTCGCCACCGGCACCGTCGCGTTCGTGTGCTTTATCCTGCTCTACGCCTACATCTCCGGCGGCAGTTCAGTCATTTCCCAAACCGCCAGCAGCGCGTTTGGCCTGACCCTGGACCAAAGCGGTTCCGCCTTGCTGTTCGGGGTGCTGTTCGGCGCCATCGTGATGATGGGAAGCCGGGCGGTGGATCGCATCAGCATCGTGATGCTCGGCGGCATGGTGCTGACCTTCTTCGGCTCCACCGCCATGCTGGCGGGGAATGCCGAGCCGGCACTGCTGTTCCCCGAGCTCAGTCTGGGAGAGACCACCCCCTACCTGTGGCTGGCCATTCCGGTGATGGTGACCAGCTTTGGTTTCCACGGCACCGTGCCTTCGCTGGTGAAGCACTACCGCAAGGATCTGGGGCGGGTGCGCCTGGCGATCCTCTCCGGTACGGTGCTGACCATGGTGGTGTACCTGTTCTGGCAGCTGGCCATCATGGGCAACGTCCCCCGCGAACAGTTCGGCCATATCATTGCCCAGGGCGGCAACGTGGCTACCCTGATCGGTGCGGTGGGCCAGTCCACCGACGTCTCCGGCGTGGAAGCGGCGCTGATCGTCTTTGGTAACCTGGCGCTGGCCAGCTCCTTCCTTGGGGTGGCTCTGGGGTTGGTGGATCTGGTGAAAGACTGGTTCAAACTGGACGACAGTCTCCGCAGCACTCTGCTGGCGGGCGCGCTGACCTTCCTGCCGCCGATTGTGCTGGGTGCGTTGTTCCCCCACGGCTTTATTAAGGCGATCGGTTTCGCGGCGCTGGCGGCCTCGGTGTTCGTGTTGGTGTTGCCGCCCCTGATGGCGCTGGTACTGCGCCGTCGCGGGGTGACCGGTGACTTCCAGACTGCAGGCGGCACCCTGCGCCTTAAGCTGGTGCTGGCGTTCGGTCTGCTGGCCGTAGGCGTCGAGGTGGTCAACCAATTTGGCGCACTGCCCAAGTTTGGCTGAGGCCCCCATCCCCGCCTGACAAAACGCCGCCCTCCGGGCGGCGTTTTGCTGTGTCTTAATCGCTCAATAACGGGCAGTCGTCCGGCACCACCAGGCGCAGGGCGCCGGGGCAGACGTCAAAGCGCACGCTGTCAGCCTTGAGGGGCTCCCCGTCCAGGTTTATCGGCATCGACGCTGCACTGTGGTATTCCACCCAGGGCACCTGCAGCCAGCGTACATACTCATTGTCCGCGGCCGGCTCACGGATCTCGGCGATCACCTGATCCAGGGCCGTGGGGGGAAACGCCAGCAGCGCCACCACCTCCAGCAAACCATCGTCGATTTTGGCGCGGGGGCACAATTCCTGCCCGCCACCGGCGTGACTGCCGTTGCCGACGGCGGCCACGATGGCGGCAGCCTGCAGCGGTCCTTGCGGGGTTTCCATGGTGCCTTCATAGGGGGAAAACCGCAGGGCCTGGAGCAGGCCATTGAGGGTGTAGGCGCCGCCGCCAAGGAAGTTTTTTAGGGCCACGGGCGTGGTGGCGGTGATCTGCGCGCCGAAGCCGCCGGTGGCCATATTGATAAAGTGACGGTCGTTGGCCCTGACCACATCGATGGCCACCGCCGTGCCATTGAGAGCCAGGGTCAATGCCGCCTCCGGATCCTCCGGAATGGCGCAGCCCCGGGCAAAGTCGTTGGCGGTGCCCAATGGCAGGATGGCCAGTTCCGGCCGTCGTTCCGGCGGGTGACGCATCAGGGCGTTGGCGAGCTCGTTGACGGTGCCGTCGCCGCCTCCGGCCACCAGCCGGTCGCAGCCTTCGGCGATCGCTTCGTCCACCAGTCGGGCAACGTCGCCGCCCTCCCAGGTGACGCGCACTTCGATGCGGCCCCGTTTGCGGACCTGATGAATCGCCTCCCGGACGTCAGGCTCCGAGGCTTTCTTACCATTGAGGATCAGTCGCATGGTTTCCCTCCTGCGTTGCTCTTATCACTGTACCCGGCGAAATGAAAAAACGCCCGACAGAATCGGGCGTGGGGGTAGGGCATTCAGATGGAGTAGAAGTAGTAGAGCTGGGCCTTCATCCGGATCACAATGCCACGGATCACGTCCAGGAAGTTGAGGAAGCTGATGGGCTTCTCGCCGCTGATCCAGGCCAGTCCGACCGCCCCCACCGGGATGTCGTAGCCTTCCGGCTCGGTCAGTTTCAGGCGAACAAAGTGGTGCTTGTTCTGGACGTTGGCGCCAGTGGTCTGGCGAACGTTGTCCTCCAGCGCCAGCAGTCGGCCCTGGGCTTCACCGGTCGCTTCCACAATGCCCTCCACCTCGGCCCGGAAAACCTTGCCCGGGTAAACCGGTGAGGCGAACTCCGCCTGCTGGCCCACCTTCACATTGCGGATCGCCTGGTGGTTGACCCGCATCAGCACGTACTTCTCGTCGGTGTACATCTGCAGGCGGGGCATTCGCGCCACCAGTTGGCCCTCCCGCAACAGGAAGTTGGTGACGTAGCCATCGGTGGGCGCGTAAACCCGCGTCTGGTCCAGGTTCCAGCGGGCCTGGGCCAGCCGCTCACGGGCGCTGGCGACTGCCACCTTGGCGCTGTCGGCATCCAGGGCACGCTGGTGGATCGCCAGCCTGGCCTGCTCGGCGTTGATGACGTCTTTCTCCTGCTGGGCCTGCAGGGCGGTGAGCTGGGCTTCGGCAGCGGCCACGGCGTTGCGCTGTTCGTCCAGCTGGCTCTCGGTGATGGTGTGGGCCACCGCGGCGTTCTGCTGTTCGAAGCGGCGCAGGGTGGCCCGCTTCCAGTTGAGATCTTCACTGGCCGCGTCGATGCGTTTGCTGGTGATGGTGATCTCTTTCAGGGCGGCCTGGTGTTCGCTCTCGGCGATGGCGATCGCTTCCCTGGCGCTCTGCAGGGCGACCTGCTTGGCTTCCAGGTTAACCTGCTCCTGATTCACGGCGATGCGGTAGGTCTCGTCCTCCAGTTCATAGACCAGTTGCCCCTTCTCCAGCCGCTGGTTGGGGCGGATGTGGATGGCGGACACCTGACCCTGGATCTGGTTGGAGCCGGGACGCAGCTGAATGTGGGGGGACTGAACCACCGAGCCGCCGGAGAGATCCATCGGCGTGTAGTTGAGCAGACCGACCCAGACAAACAGCAGCCAGCCTCCGCCCCCCAGATAGGCGAACCCCTTGGTGTAGGTGTTCCAGGGCATGCCGACCAGTCGCAGCAGGTAGATAAACAGCGCCCATACGGCCAATCCTTCAAGCATGATCCGCCTCCCTATCCTGTGACCGGCTTTGGGTCGGCTCATGCCAGATGTCCCGCACCCGACGCAGGATCTGGCCGCCGTCCAGGAAGGCGAGAATCACCGCCAGAACCCAGACCCAATGCCAGATAAAGCCTATCCAGGTGAGCACGGTGATCAGCCCCAGTTGCTGGTGGCGGCGCTTATGGGCCTGACTGATGGGCAGTTCATGGATCTTCCAAAATCCGAAGGCCAGTGCGGCAAGGGTGCCAATCATCACGACTGACGCCATCACATGCAGGCCGGTATCAAAGCCGGTATCCACAAACGGCATACTCATCAAGCTCATAAGGTCTCCTTGGGACAAATGGCCGCTCAGTATCGCCAGCGAGAAAAACGGCTCAATACGACTGGATTGAACACGTCAAATTGATGCAGTATTTGAGGCAAACTGTCCACGATAATGAGGGCCTCCGATGGCTATGGAGATGGCGTTTACCCGCACATTGATGGTGAAGCCGGTGCTGGAGGGGGTAGAGCGTGCCTTCGGTTTAACGGCGCAACAGCTTGGGATCCCGACCCGTCTGCTGGCAGAACCGATGAGCTGTGTGCCGATGCCGGATCTGAGCCAGTGGTACCAGACCATTGAAACGCTCACCGGCGATGCCCTGTTTATGCTGCGGGCGCTGGAGGGGCAGAGCATCGAGTCCCTGGGGGTCGTCGGGGCCTGGTACGTGGCGGCACCGGACCTGGCGACCACGCTTCGGCGGGTGAACTACAGCAGCAACGCGTTGCAGTCGGGCCTGTCCGCCTACGGGGCGCAATCCGGCAACATCTTTAAGTGGTGCTTCGACAACCCCTTCGCCCAGGGGAGCGCCAAGTTCCACGATGGCTGTCGCAAGGCGATACTGGTGAAGCAGATCCTCAGCCGCTATCCCGGCAATGAGGCCCCGTGGCTGCGCTTGCGCCTGCCGGGCCCCAGCCGCAGCGAAGAGCGGCTCAGTGCCTATTTCGGCTGTGACGTTGAGACGGGGGCACCGCAAACCGAGGTTTGGATGCCGCTGTCCCGGATGGCGCGCACCCGGCGGGCGGCGCTGGCCTCGCCCGACACCCAGGGATTGGTGCTGGATGACCTGCTGAACATGCCGGGCCACACCGACACCGCCAAAGCGTTTTACGAAATGGTGAATTACAGCCGGTACTACGGCTACCCGACGCTCGATTTTGTGGCCCGGCGCTACGGATTATCCGAGCAGCAACTGCAACGGCGGCTGCACCGCTTTGGCTGGAACTTTAAATCGGTGGTCAGCTACGTGCTGTTCAATCAGGCGGTGCGCTACTTGCAGGAGGGGGTGAGCGTCGAGGAGACCGCCCGATACCTCGGCTATACCCATCCCCAGAGCTTCAGCAAAGCGTTTGCTCGCCAGCGCGGTGTGACGCCCAGCCACTACTGCGCGCAGTGGGCCCAGGCACAAAAAAGCCCACCGTAGGGTGGGCTTTTTTTACCGAGTCGGAACTCAGTGGTGGCCGTGACCGCCGCAGCAGTCGTCGCCTTTGCTGCACTCGCCGGAGCCGCCGCAGCACTCGTGATCGTCGTCATCGTGGCTGCCACAACCGCCGCCACAGCAACCGCCGGCTGCGTGAACGTGACCGTGGGCCAGCTCCTCTTCGGTGGCGGCGCGCACTTCAACGATTTCCACTTCAAAGTTCAGGGTCTGACCCGCCATCGGATGGTTGCCATCCACGACAACGGAGTCGTCCTTCACTTCGGTGACCACAACCGGGCGCGGGCCCTGATCGGTTTCCGCCATAAAGCGCATGCCGGGCACGATGTCTTCGATGCCGCCGAACGCTTCCAGGGGCACGTCCTGCTTGAGGGCTTCTTCGTACTCACCGTACGCGTCCGCCGGGGCCACAGTGGCACTCAAGGTGTCACCAGCCTGCTTACCGTCCAGCTCGCGC
>CAZWED010000032.1:0-3754 GCA_964632645.1 uncultured Ferrimonas sp.
TCCCGTGCTATCGCTGCTGGTTTTGAATTGGCCCCCGATAAGGGGGCTTTTTCTTTTGGGCGAGGCCACCGGCCTGCGCCTGAGTCATCTCAATGTCGGCTTTGCCGGAAGCGCCTCCGGAGGAGATGGGTTCAGTCCACCGGTTTGCGGCATTCAAAGCCGTCGGTGAGCCAGCGGCGGTAGCGACAGTTGTAGCAGCTGACCGGCTCGGCGTCGGTCTGTTCATCCTCGTCATCCGGAGCGAACCGGTCGCAGCCCCGGGCGATGGTCCGCACTTCGGTGTAGGCGGTAAATCCTTTGGGCATGTTCATCAGTAATCTCGCAGGTGGGGTTTCTGTGCGTTGATCCAACGGTCGCCATCGGCCACCACCAAGAGCGTATTGCAGTGGTTCCACCAGACGGTTTTCACCTTGTCCTGCAGCCCGATAAGGGTGTCCGGCGGCAGCGTTTCGCCACTGGGGGTGGTCACGGCGTCGATCTCAGGGTGTGCCAGCAGCTCCGCCACGGTGAGGGCGTCGCTGGCCAGGGCGATGCGCCCCTTACAGCGGCCATCCCGACCACTGAGGCGCAAGCCGACACCGGCCAGGGCGCCGATCACGCCGTCACCGCGCCCGCCATGTTCACTGAGGTGAATGCCCAGTTCAAACGCCAGCTGGTATGCCATGGCTTTGCTCAGCACCTGCCGTTTGGCCGCCTGTCCGAACGCGATAAGGCGGACGGCATCCAGCCCTTCCTGCGGCGCGATGCAGAGGCCGGGGTCGGAGCCGGGCGCCGAGTGCCTGAGCAGAAATTGCTGGGCCAGGGCACTGAGGGTGCCGTAGTACTCCGGGCGGCTCTGTATCTCGAAACACATGGCGCTGTTGTGCGACGTGTAGGGGATGTCCGGATGCACAAAGAGTTGATGACGGGTGATGCCGGAGCACTGCCCCAGCCCCCCGTGGTGGATTTCGTCGATCAACTCCTGGGCCAGTTCACCGGTGCCTTTGGTGCCGATCTCGTCGGTGTCATCGATGCAGAGGTAGAGTTTCATTGACCGGACTCCTCTTGGGGTTGTCGGTGAGTGGGGATCAGTTGGTGGTGGGCGAGGTGCCTCAGCAGGGAGGGCACCAGCAGGCAGGCCAGGGTGGCAAACACACCGCCGCCCAGCAGTTTCCAGCCCACCTGGATGGCGATCACTTCGGGGGTGGCGTTGGCCAGCCACAGCTCAAACGCGCCCTTGGCGGTCCAGGCCAGCACCCCGGCCAGGGCCACCAGCATGGCCTGAAAGCGGTACCAGGGGGCGTAGGGCAGCGCCAGCAACGCCAGCTCCACCGCCATCGCCGGCAGCAGGAACTTCAGCACCACCAGAGGGCCGCCTTTGCCCACTCCCAGTACCATCGCCAGCAGGCCGGCAATCAGCCCGCAGTAGAACACCGAGCCGCGGGTCGGCACCAGGCCGCGGGCCAGCAGCAGGGTGGTCATCAGGAAAAACAGGCTGTGGCCGGTCAGCCCCAGCTTGAAACGGAACACGGATTTGACCGCCACAAAGATCAGCGCCAACGAGCCCAGTAGCAGGGCATCGTTCAGTGAGCGTGCGTTCATAGGATCTCCTCAAATCGGGTGATGGGGTGCGACTCCTGGTAGCCGCGGCTGCGCAGCGCCTGAGCCTGCTGCTCGGTGAACCGCATCATCTGCACAAGCAGCGGCAGCAGCACCGTCTGGCCCAGCTCCGCGTAGCCGCGGGGACGCAGAAAGTCCCTGGGGCCAAGGTGCGCGCCGCGCAGGCGGGCCAGCCGGAACAGCAGCTGCGCTTCGTTGACCATGGTCGGGAGCAGGGCCAGCGCCGCCTGCAGTACCGTCGCATTGCGGCGGGAGAGCCAGGGGTCCAGCGCGCGGATCAGGGTCTGGCCCGGGGTGGAGAGGTAAAACCACAGGCCGGGCAGGATCCCCAGCAGAATGCGAACGCTGACCCAGCCGGCCTCCGCCAGCCCCGCTGTGCCAAATTTGACGGCGTAGACGGCGCTGATCAGCAGCCAGTTGGGCAGCATAAACAGCAGGGTGCGACGCAGCTGACGCAGGCCATCCGGGGCGCGCCACAGCAGCGTCAGCCAGAGCCCCCCGAGGGGCGCCAGCGCGGCGCTGGGGCCGGACAGCGCCAAGAGGGTCAACAGGGGCACCGCCACCAGTTTGGCCTGGGTGATTCGAACCGGGTCAGGCCGCCTCATGCACACCTCCGTTGGCGATCACCCAGGCCAGGCCCGTATCGGGCAGGGGACGGTGGCTGGCGATGACGATGGCCATCCCTTGCTGGCACTGGGTCATCAGCAACTGCCATACCCGCGTCTGGGCGGCGGCGTCCAGGCCGGCCAGGGGATCATCCAGCAACAGCAGCGCCGGACGCGCGGCCACCTGGGATACCAGCGCCAGCAGATGTTGCTGGCCATAAGAGAGGTGCAGGGGGGAGCGCTCCGCCAGATCCTCCAATCCGACGCTGGCGAGCCAGCGGGAGGCGTCGCCGGGAGAGTGCCCGGCGCGGGACAGGCTGAACGCCACCTCTTCGGCCACGGTGGCGGCGAACAGCTGACGATCCGGGCGCTGAAGCAGGCAGCCGACCCGCCCCTCGGCGCGCCCCGGCAGAACAACCCGGCCTTCGAGACGGTGCGCCAGGCCGGCCAGCGCCAGCAGCAAACTGCTTTTGCCACTGCCGTTCTCGCCGCTGAGCGTGACGCACTGTCCGGCGCGCAGGCGCAGGTCGGGCAGCGCCAGCAACGGGGTGTCACCGGTCCACAGCAGCGCTTCCTCCATCGCGAGAACCGGACGACCCCGGGGCAGGCCGGGCCAGGGCGGCAGTGCGATCGTCCCGGTGTCGCCCAACGACAGGGTGCGGGGGGAGAGCGACGCAAAGGCCTCACCATGATGCTCGGCGATCACCAGGGTGGTGCCCTGTGCTTTGAGGGCTTTCAGTGTTTTCAGCACGCTGTCGAGGGCTTCTGGGTCGAGCTGTGCCCAGGGTTCATCCAGCAGCAGGAGGTGGGGTTCTGCCACCAGCTGTGCGGCCAGCAACAGGCGATATTTCTGTCCCTGGGACAGGTGTGCCACCGGGGTCTCCAGAGGCAGCGCCAGACCCACCCGGGCCAGGGCGGCTTCAATCCGCGCTCTCATCTGTTGCGGGGGCACCCCGAGGTGCTCCAGCCAGAGCGCGACTTCCGGGCCGATACGCTGGCGCATCAGCTGAAGGTTGGGGTCCTGCATCACCAGGCCAATCCGCTCCGGTCGTGTGATCTGGCCCGCCGGGCTCTCCAGCAGTCCGGCGATCTGCAACAACAGGGTGCTCTTGCCGGAACCGGTCGGGCCGGAAAGGATCAATGCCTCGCCGGCCTCAAGATGGAACGAGATCGACTGAGCCGGGTTACCCCGGCTCAGTTGCAGCTGTTCAAGGTGCAGCACGGATTACCACTGTCCCTTCAACTGCATCAGCCATTGGCGACCCGGTTGCGGCAGGGCCCGGCTGGTTTCGTACAGCTCATCGAACAGGTTGGTGACCGTGAACTGCCAGCTCAGCCCACCCCACGGCAGGGGCTGGCTGAGGCTCAGGTCCACCAGCACGTAATCGTCCACGTCAAACTGCACGCCGTCCTGGTAGTACACCTGATCCATCACGTACTGGCTGTCGGCCCGGGCGGTCAGTTGCCACGGCAGGTAGGCAGTGACGTTGGCCTTTACCGTGTGCTTCGGACGGTATTGCAGCGTGGTGCGCTCCTGATCGTCTTCGCCC
>CAZWED010000032.1:3764-16909 GCA_964632645.1 uncultured Ferrimonas sp.
CCAGGTAGCTGTAACCCAGCATCCAGCTCACCGATTCGAAAGCCTGGTTGTGCCAGCTGGTGTCCACACCGGTAAAGCGGTAGTGGGCGTAGTTGCGCAGCACCCCATCGTTGTCCTTCTCGATGTAGTTGTTGACGTCGCTGTAGTAAGCGCTGATCTCGAGTCGGTTCACCTGGCCGAGGAACTGGGTCAGCCCCACTTCGTAGTGCTCGGTGGTTTCCGGCTCCAGTTCTGCACCCGGCGCCGCGTCATACTGGTTTTCCAGGGTCGGGTAGCGGATCTTGCGGGCCGCGCTGACGCTCAGCTTGGTGGCGTCGGTCACGTAGTAGTAGCCGGAGCCCAGCAGGCTGTGGCGCCACTGGTCATCCAGATCGTTGTCGTGCAGGCCACCGCTGAGGGTCAGGCCGCCATTCTGGCTCGGCTGCCACTGATACTCCACCAGCAGGGACTGGGTGGTTTGATCCCGCTTGGACAGGTTGCCAGCGTTGTCGCCAGAACCGTCGCCAGAACCACCACCGGTGCCGCCACCGGAACCGTCGCCGGAGCCACCGCCGGAGCCACCGCCGGAACCGGAACCGCTGCCAGAGCCACCACCGGTGCCACCGCCGGAACCGGAGCCGTCGCCCGCCAGTGCCGCTGCCGGGTTCAGGTCCTGCAGCTCAGCGCGCCAGCGCTGCTGCTCCAGCAGGTAGCCGGTGGTCAGCAGGTGGGCGTCCTGCTTCCACAGCCATTGCAGGTTCATCCCCTGGTTCGCCAGGTGAACGTCGGTTTGGTCCAGGCTCTGGGCCAGCGTGTCGTCGCTGTAGGTGCGACGCTGCTCATCCTGCTCGTGGTAGTAAAGGTAGCCGCGCAGCTCGTGGCGCTCGGTCAGGCGGTGGCTGGCGCGGGCTTGCAGGCCGTAGCGGTCCTGCTCCTCAATCCGTTCCAGTTCGCTTTTCTTCTGGTCCACCCGGATCGGGTTGCCCTTCTCCAGAGTGCCCCAGTTGGCGGTCAGGCCCAGGCGCGTATCGTCGCTGACGCGCCAGTCAAACTCGCCCAGCAGGCTGTGCTGCTCATAGTCGCTGTTGTTGCGGGTGCCGCCATCTTCCTGCTTGTCCGCGACGAAGTCGGAAGGCAGACGGAAACCGTCACGGCCATACCCCTGGTACTGCACCAGGCCGGAGCGCGTGGCGTCGCCGAGCGCGATCCCTGCGCCGCCCTGCCAGGCACCGTCGTTGCCGCCGCCGGCATTGACGCTCAGTCCGTGGCCGTCAAACCCCTTGCGGGTGATGATGTTGATGACACCGCCAGCGCCACCGGGGCCGTACAGCAGGGAGGCGCCACCGGTCACCACTTCCACCCGCTCAATCAGGTTGACCGGCAGGGTGGCGGGGTCAAATTCACCGTCACTGCCATTGTTGTAAGGCACGCCGTTGATCAGGAAGGTGATGTGACGGGTTTTGAAGCCGCGGCTTTCGATGCGGGCCGGGCCCTTGTTGGCGACGCGGATGTGAAGACCGGGCACTTCCTGCAGCACCTGCTCCAGGCTCTGGGCACCGGAGAGCTCGATGTCAGAGCGGGTCAGGGTGTACTGGGTAGCGGCTTCGCGCTGGGCGGTCGGTTGCTCACCGTGCACCACCACCACCTCGTCGATGCCAGCGCTGGAAACGGCCAGGGCGGGGAGGGGCAGTGCCATGGCCAGCAAAATGGGGTTGAGTCCAAATTTCAACATTCTGAAAATCCTCGAAATATCCGGCGATATTCTGGTGAAGACGGTTACCCGACTGCAACGTCGCTCCGGTGGAATTCAGAGATGGATCAACCATAAATGCCCGGTTCTGACTTTAGGGGTTAAAAGTCCGAGCGCGAAAGGACAGAATGTCTCACTGCTCGACAAAAAGCCCCACCTTGCTGGACAAGATGGGGCAAAGAAAATGGACCGGTTTTCAGTGGGATTCAGGGCACATCGTGGCCGGTGGACGCGCGCCAGATGCGGAACCACTGCTCCCGGGTGAGGGTCAGCCGACTGGCCTCGACGGCCTGGCGCAGCCGCTCGATTCGGCCACTGCCCAGGATCGGCAACGGCCCGCAGGGCAAGGCCAGCAACCAGGCCAGGGCCACCTGGTCCACCCCTTTGGCCCCCACCTCTTCAGCCACTTTGGTAAGCTCCAGGCGCACGCTCCGTGCCTGGGGATCCTCCGGGCTGAACAGGCGTCCGCCCCCCAGACAGGACCAGGCCATCGGCCGTATGCGGTGTTGCTGGAGGTGATCCAGCGTGCCGTCGTGCAGGGTGGACAGTTGCAGCGGGGAGATCTCCACCTGATTGGTGACCAGCGGAAAGGGCAGTCGGGACTGCAACAGGTCAAACTGCGACGGGGTGAAGTTGGACACGCCGAAGTGGCGCACCTTGCCCGCCCGGCGGAGCTGGGTAAAGGCTTCCGCCACCTCATCCGCCTGCATCAGTGGATCGGGACGGTGGATCAGCAGCAGGTCCAGATAGTCGGTATCAAAGTGGCTCAGGCTGGCGTCCACCTGGTTGAGGATGTGGCCGGCACTGGTGTTGTAGTGGGGCAGGTCGTAGCCCTTCTGGCCGGGCAGACAGATCCCACACTTGGTGATGATCTGGATCTCGTGGCGGATGGCCGGTTCCAGTGCCAGGGCTTCGCCAAAGGCCAGTTCGCACTGGTAGTCGCCGTAGATGTCGGCATGGTCACAACTGGAGATCCCCAGCGCCAGATGTGCCTTGAGAAACTCCAGGCGCTGGCGGGGGGTCATCTTCCAGTCCAGCAGACGCCAGTAACCAGCAATAAAACGAGACAGTTGTGGTCCATCGGGATGGAGTGAGGTGAGTGACATAACGGCGTCCTGTTCAGGTCAAAAAACCACATAAAACCTTGAGTACGATCACGACAGTGGTCGCGGTTGTCCAATTGTTTCAAAGAGGTTGAGCAAGATCAAAGTCGGCGTTGGCAAAGCTGGTTAGGGTTGGCGCCAGAAGGTTACGGGAACCAACCCCATCTCAAGCAATGGAGTGAAAAGATGAAAACCAAACTGCTGTCTCTCGCCCTGCTCTCAGCCCTGTCCGCCCCCGCACTTGCCCACGAAGCCGGTGACTTTATCGTCCGCGTCGGTGCTGCCACCGTAGCGCCGAATGAAAGTTCTCAAAATGTTGTGACCCCGGATTTGGGTGATTTGGGTGAGTTTGCGGTTGATAGCAATACTCAGCTGGGCCTCAACTTCACCTACATGGTGACCAACAACTTTGGTGTCGAGCTGCTGGCCGCCACCCCGTTCAGCCACGAAGTGACCCTGCCGGAAGCCGGTGTAAACAATCTGGCTAAGCTGAAGCACCTGCCGCCGACCCTGATGGCGCAGTACTACTTTGGCTCCGGCAACCTGCGCACCTACATCGGTGCCGGCGTGAACATGACCGTGTTCTTCGATGAGAAATTCACCAATGATCTGGGTGGTGCGCTGACCGATCTGGACGTCGACACCTCCTTTGGCCTGGCCGGCCAGGTGGGCATCGATTACAAGTTTAACGACAGCTGGCTGCTGAACGCCTCCGTCTGGTACATCGATATCGGCACCGACGTGAACTTCAAACTGGAGGGCGCTCCGGTCTCCATCAAGACCGACATCGACCCCTGGGTCTACATGGTGTCCGTGGGCTACACCTTCTGAGGCCAGCCCCAGGCAGAAAAAAGCCACCCGCTTGGGTGGCTTTTTGCTGTGCGGGCCTCAGCCCTTGTATTTGCGCTTGTTGTAGATGTACTCCGGCAACAGCGCGGTCAGCCAGCTGATGACGCGCCAGCGGCGGGTGACGTACACCGTGTGTTTGGCCTTTTTCATGGCGCGCACGCATTGACCGGCGATCTTGGGCAGGGGCGCGCTCCAGTGTTTACTGCCCCGGCCCTGCATTTTGTCCAGGTAGCCCATGCGCAGGTCGGTGATGGTCACCGGCAGCTTCAGTCGTTGCGCGTGCAGGCGCAGCCCCTGGAGGTAGCTTTGTTCATAGGCTTTGGAGGCGTGGAAGGCCACCTGCGGGCCCCCGCGTTCACCGGCGATGGAGGTCAGGGCGGCCAGTTGGCCGTACTTCTGCGCCACCATCTTGTTGAAAGCGGCGTTGGCCAGCGCGGTAAAGCCGGTGACGTTGATGTCGATGATGGTTTTGTCCAGCTGCCACGGCAGTTGCAGGTCCAGCCCGCTGGCGGCGGTGTTGATCACCACCAGAGCGGCGCCATCCAGCGTTTCCCACAGGCCATCAAAGGCCGCCCGGCACCCTTCGGGATCGGTGATGTCGATGGCCACCAGTTCGGTCTGGGGGCCCAGCTGTTTTGCCAGCGGGGCCAGGGCATCGATGTCGGCGGCCATCAGGCCCAGGCGAACGTTGTCTTTCGCCAGCTCCAGTGCCAGCGCTTGAGACAGGCCGGAATTGGCACCGATAAGAATGGCGCTTAATTGACTCATAAAAAATGAAAACTCGTTAGGGCTGTCGCTCGATTCTAGAGAGGGTGACGGAGGCTCACAAGGACCGGGTCGACACTTTAATAAAGCTGTCCGGACTTGTGGACGTCCAGATGTCCTGTTATAACTGGCCAGGTACGCTTAAGGAGAAGAGCCCATGCCGGTTAAGGTGCCAGACAGTCTGCCCGCGTCAGCCATTTTGCGCGGCGAAAACATCTTTGTGATGTCCGAAACCCGGGCGGAAGCGCAAAACATCCGGCCTCTGAAGCTGTTGATCCTCAACCTGATGCCCAACAAGATCGAAACCGAGACCCAGTTACTGCGCCTGCTGGGCAACAGCCCCCTGCAGGTGGATGTCGAACTGTTGCGCATCCACAACCGTCCCTCCAGGCACACCCCGTGCGATCATATGAACGCCTTCTACCGCGACTTTGAGGATGTGAAGGACAACAACTACGATGGCCTGATCATCACCGGCGCCCCCCTGGGCGACCTGGAGTTTGAAGCGGTGGCGTACTGGGACGAAATCCGGGCCATCATCGACTGGTCACAGCAACACGCCACCTCGGTGTTGTTTCTCTGTTGGGCGGCGCACGCGGCCTTCTATCACCTGTACGGCATCAAGCGCTACATCAGAGAGAGCAAGATTTCGGGGGTGTTTGAGCACCGCCGCGTGCACGAGCATGTGCCCCTGCTTCGCGGGTTTGACGATGAGTTCTGGGTGCCGCACTCCCGCTATGCCCAGGTTGCTCTGGACCAGCTGAAAGCGCACCCGCAGTTGATGGTGCTGGCGGAGTCCGATGTGGCGGGCGCCTACCTGGTGGTGGACCGCAACAACCGCAACCTGTTTGTCACCGGCCATCCGGAGTACACCCGGACCACCTTGCAGGACGAGTACCGACGGGATTTGGCGGCGGGCCTCGCGCCCAAGGTGCCGGACAACTATTACCCGGACGATGACCCGACCCGAAAGCCACACGCTCGCTGGCATTCCCACGGCGCCTTGCTGTTCAGCAACTGGCTGAACTACTACGTCTACCAGCAGACCCCGTTCGATCTGTCCGATATGGCCGGGATGACCCCCTGGGAGTGATCAGAAAGGCATGCGGGTGGCACCATGGGGCAGGTGCCAGAACCGCTTGTCGGCAATGGCGTATTGCCAGACCGGATAGAGCAGCACCAACACCACGCCAAAGTGCACCAGCAGCGGCAGCAGGGCGACCGGGTCCGGCTTGTCGAGCCACACCATAAAGCCCATCACCAGCGAGAACTGCGCAGTGACAAACAGCAGGGCGGCGCAGCCGATGGCGAACCAGCGGGGCACTATCGGGTAGTGGTAGGCAAAACCAAAGGCGGGCAGCAACAGCAGTCCGCCGCACCAGACCACCAGCCACTGCATCATGCTCAGCCCGCCGGTAAACAGCCAGACCAGCAATTGGCTGGCCATTACGCCCGCCACCAGGGCCACCATGAGTCGCCAGAACAACATCGGAATCTCTCCCAATCCGCGGTGTTATCTCCTTCTATCAAAGGCTTTTTTTGCCAGTCCGGCAAGTGCGGCAGCGCCCTTGTTTAATCCAGATCATGGGACACGAAAAAAGGCGGCCTCCTGGCCGCCTGCTTTGGCTTTAACCGGAGGTCAGAACTCGTAGGCGAGCCGCAGATAGTAGAGGCCGCCGTTGAGGCCCACTGGTGCGGTGGCCGGATAGCGGGCGCCAGCGATGCCTTGCCAGGGATTTTCGTCCGCGCGCTGGTCCATCAGGTTCTGGGCGCCGACGGAAGCACGCAATCGGTCATTGATCGGGTAACTGACCTCGGCGTCCAGGGTCCAGGCGTCGCTGCCCTCAATCGGGAACACCTCAGAATCCAGGTGGTCCTCGAAATACGCTCCGAAGTAGTTCAGGCGAACCAGCCCATTCCACGCCTTCACCTTATGGTTCAGCGTCAGGCTACCTTTGTGCTGGGGCAGGTTCTCCTCCAGCAGGCGCACCTTGGTGCCGCTGATGTTTCCCGGATCGAAGTCGGTTACCTCGGTCCGGTTCCAGTTGTAGGCCAGGGCGAAGGCGGTATCGCCCCAGTCGGTGGCCAATTGGTAATTGGCTACCAGATCGAGGCCCTGAGTGGTGGTGTCGAAATCGTTGGTGAAGTACCGCACGCTGTTGAAATTGCTGGCGTCGCGGATCCCCAGATCGATCAGGGCCTGGATCTCGTCCTGACTCAGGGTTAGCGGCGAGGTCTGGCTGATGCGGTCGGACACCTGGATGCGGTAGTAATCCAGCGTGACGTAAAGATCAGCGAGGTTGGCAACGGCCCCCATGGTGTAGCTGAATGATGCTTCCGGCTGCAGTGGCTTGCCCCCTTTTTTAACCGAGATGGGGTGAGTGGGCGGGAGGGTGGCCTGATCCTGAAGGCCGGTGGCGGAAAACTGGGTGGTTACGTTGCGGACGTTTTCCTGGCCAACGGTAGGGGCGCGGAAGCCGGTATTGACACTGCCCCGCAGTTTCAGGTTATCGCTCAGGTCCCACAGCGCCGAGATCTTGCCGTTGGTGGTGCTGCCGAAGCTCTGGTAATCCTCAAACCGCAGTGCGGCCGCCAGCAGCAGTGCATCTCCCAGACGTTTTTCTATGTCGGTATAGAGGGCATAGTTTTCCCGGCTGTGGGCGCCCTGATCCCGAGGCTGGAAGCCTGGGAAGCCGTTGGAGCCGATGCTGAACCCCTGGTCCGCTAGGGGGCCGACGGTCCAGGAAGCGGGGTCGCCGGCGTAGATCTCAAAGGTTTCCCTCCGGTATTCCGTGCCGAAGGAGAACACCCAGGTGTCCATCGGATAGGAAAAGTCGGCGTTAAAGCCGTTCTCGATCTGCACGTAGCGACCCGGCCGGAACTGGGTGGGGGAGTCCGGCCCCATCGAGGCGTTGACGGTGTTGTTGAGGAAGAAGGCCACTTCGTTGCGGCCCACCCCGGCGCTGAAATCGTAAAGCAGACCGGATGCCCACTCCCCCCTCACGCCCGCGTTAAGAGACAGGTCCAGCACATCGCCGCCAAAGCTCGGGGTGAAGCCACCAGGGAAACGCTCGTAGAAGCTGAAGCAGTTGGGGTTGTCGCTGATCTGCGTCAGTGCATCGGCATCGGGCAGTTGGTCGGTGATGGTGACCGTCGGGCAGTGGCCACTCTGATCGTCACTCAGATCACCCACCAACAACGAGGCCCCCTCATCCGCGGAGAACACCCCGCCCCGGGTGTTGGGGTTGCGGAAGTAGAAGCCTCCGGTGGCAGTTCGCTCGGCCCAGTTGCCGAACAAGTAGGCGTCGCTGTTGTCGCTCAGGGCCAGACCGGCATTCACAAACAGCTTGATGTCGCGGTTGATTTCCGGCGATCCCCATACCTGCGCGGGTTGGGCGACGGCATTGTTGCCCGCGGCGATAAGTGCGGCGGCGTCATCCCGCTGCACCGAACGACTGGTGGGCCGTGCGGTTTTGAATTCGACACTCAGGTTGATGAAGCCGTGCTCCGACAGCGGCAACCCGAGATTTCCTGCCAGGTTCAGGCTGTCCCCGTCCCCTTCGTAGTAGCGGCCATAGCGAGCCTGTAGGGTGCCGCCGTCGTCCTGGTCTTTCAGGACAAAGTTAATGACGCCGGCAATGGCGTCCGACCCATATTGTGCGGCGGCGCCATCCCGCAGCACCTCAACCTGTTTCAGGGCGATGGAGGGGATAACGGATACGTCCGTGGCCTGAGAGCCATCCGATATGCCGCCGCCCAGAAAGGTGATGACTGCAGAGCGGTGGCGCCGTTTGCCGTTGACCAGCACCAGGGTGCTGTCCGGTGACAGGCCACGGAGGTTGGCTGGGCGCACCAGAGTGGCGGCATCGGAGATGGGTTGGGCGTTGACGTTGTAGGAGGGGACGACTTTGGTGAGCAGATCATCCATGTCGGTGGCACCCTGACGTACAAACTCGTCGCCGTCGATGATGTCGACCGGAACCGGCGAGTCGTCGACAGAGCGGGGAATGGCCCGGGTGCCAACCACGGCAATCCGTTCCACCTGTTCCTGTGTGTCGGCCCGGGCGGTTTTCGGGAGGGCGGCGTAAGAGGCTGAGACAGCCAGGGCCACTGCCGTGCATTGCAGCGGTTTCATCATAATCGCTTCCTTGTGAAAGTGGGTTGTTATGCCGGTGAACCGGGCGGCCTGAGCGGCTGCCTGGGTGTAATGGCTTGGCAGTACGGCCGGCGGGTTCAAACTATCCCGTTGAACTTTTTTCAAGCAATGAAGGAAGCGGGCTGTTTAGTAAGGCGTGTGTAAGTCGAGGGCACTCAGGTCACGAGTGCGGCCAGGGCGGCCAGCTGTTCCCGCAGGCGATCCTCAAGGGCGGGGGTGGTGATCTTGCCCTGCTCGTCAAAGACCAGATGGGCGCCGCTGACCATGATTTCGGGCCGGTTCAGTACCCGGGCGTTCAGGCACACCATGACCTGGCGCAGGTGGTACTGGCAGCGGGCGGTGCCCAGGCGACCGGGACTGGCGCCCATCAGGGCCACCGGCTTGTTGTCAAACCCCTGGGGGTCAAAGCGGGAGAGCCAGTCGATGGCGTTTTTCAGGGGGGCGGGGATGGAGTAGTTGTACTCCGGAGTCACGATAAGCACCGCATCGCTGGCACGCAGTTGCTGGTCCAGGCTGATGGCGGCTTGCGGGAATCCGGCGTCCTGAATGTCGGCGTTGTACAGGGGCAGGGCGCCAATCTCGGCCACGCGGAACTCGACGTTGGCCGGCGCCAGATCCAGCGCGTTCAGCATCAACCGTCGATTGAGTGAATCCCGGCGCAGACTGCCGCACATTGCCAGAACAGAAATGGGCTCCATAGGCTTATCCCACTGACCGGAGATTCTTTGAGTGTAGATTTTTCCGCGCCTTCCGCCCGTTTCCCCCTGGGCGATACGGGGTCGGTTTTCTGCCAGTTGATGTCAGGGCGCGGAGTGGGCCAGCCATTTATTGCCCGGAGCAGACCGGGGGAATGCGATGGCGCGATAGCCAAAGGTTATCAGCTGGTCCTATCACCTTGAGAAAACGGCAAACCCGCACTTAATTGAAGAGGCGTCCATTATCGGCACTCGTTGTGTTGTCCGGCGCCGGTGATCTGGTTGGAGGAGTGGCCCTGTGCCATGAATCGGTCATCTGGCGGTCGGAAAGTGGATGTTGGTGAGCCCGGTAACCCCACTCCCAGGGGGGAATGCTGCGGTTTTCTCACCGCTTGACTCGTGGCGGGCAAGGGCAACGTCGGGTTGGAAACTTTACGTTGCCGTAAACGTCAAAACTACAGTAACCTTTGTAACAGTCGCATGACATTGGAGAGTGAATATGGCTAAGGAACAGGCGATCGTGATTGCCGCCGCCACCCGGACCCCCATGGGAGGCTTTCAGGGCAGTCTCAGCACCGTCCCCGCATCCGACCTGGCCGCAACCGCCATCAAGGCCGCCCTGGCTCAGGCCGGACTGGCCGGTGAGCAGGTGGATGAAGTGCTGATGGGTTGTGTGTTGCCCGCCGGTCAGGGCCAGGCTCCGGCTCGGCAGGCCACGCTGAAGGCGGAGCTGCCGTTGGCGGTGGGTGCCACCACCGTAAACAAGGTGTGCGGTTCCGGCATGAAGACCGTGATGATGGCGCACGACCTGATCAAGGCGGACAGCGCTGAAGTGGTGCTGGCCGGTGGCATGGAAAGCATGTCTTTGGCGCCCTACCTGCTGGACAAGGCCCGCGCCGGTTACCGCATGGGGCACGGCCAGGTACTGGACCACATGTTCCTCGACGGTCTGGAAGACGCCTACACCGGTAAGGCAATGGGCACCTTCGCTCAGGCCACGGCCGACCGTTACGGCCTGACCCGGGAACAGATGGACGCGTACGCCCTGGAGAGTCTGTCCCGCGCCAACGCGGCGATTGAATCCGGGGCTTTTGAAGCGGAAGTCACTCCGGTGGTGGTGCAGACCCGCAAAGGCGAAGTGACCGTCAGCGTCGATGAGCAACCGGGCAACGCCCGTCCGGAGAAGATCCCGGCGCTGCGTCCCGCCTTCGCCAAAGACGGCACCATCACCGCCGCCAACTCCAGCTCCATCTCGGATGGGGCCGCCGCCCTTATCGTAACCTCGGAAGCCTACGCCAGCGCCAACGGCCTGCCGGTACTGGCCCGCATCGTCGGCCACAGCACCCATGCCCAGGAGCCCGGCGAGTTCACCATTGCGCCGATTGGCGCCATCACCAAGCTGCTGAACAAGTTGGAGTGGACCAGCCGTGACGTGGACCTGTGGGAGATCAATGAGGCGTTCGCCATGGTCACCATGCTGGCGATTCAGGAGCTGGATCTGGACCACAGCAAGGTCAACGTGAACGGCGGTGCCTGTGCACTGGGCCACCCGATTGGCTGCTCCGGCGCCCGGGTGATCGTCACCCTGATCCACGCGCTGAAGGCCCGCGGTCTGAAGCGCGGCGTCGCCAGTCTCTGTATAGGTGGCGGTGAAGCCACCGCACTGGCGGTTGAACTGCCGTAATCCAACGACACCGCCGCCGGCCCAATAACAACAACTCTGGCCGGCGGCCTGATTTTTACCTGGGAGAAGCAATACCATGACAGAACAAGTTCATCATCTGATCGGCGGCGAGTACCTTGCCGGTCAGGGCACCGACACCATTACCGTTACCAACCCCGCCAACAATCAGCCCATTGCCCGGCTCAATGTGGCCACCACCGCGGAGGTCAACCAGGCCGTTGCCGCCGCCAAGGCTGCGCAGAGCGAGTGGAAAGAGGTGGCGGTTTCCGAGCGCGCCCGTGTCATGCTGCGCTACCAGCACCTGCTGAAGACCCACCACGATGAGCTGGCCACCATTCTGGCCAAAGAGACCGGCAAAACCTTCGAAGACGCCAAAGGGGATGTCTGGCGTGGCATTGAAGTGGTGGAACAGGCCGCCAACATCGCCAGCATGATGATGGGCGAGACCGTGGAAAACGTCGCCCGCGGCATCGACAGCTACAGCTACATTCAGCCTCTGGGCGTGTGCGTGGGGATCACCCCGTTCAACTTCCCCGCCATGATCCCGTTGTGGATGTTCCCGATGGCGATCGCCTGCGGCAACGGCTTTGTGCTGAAGCCCTCCGAGCAGGACCCGATGACGCCGATGCGCCTGGCGGAACTGTTTGAGGAAGCGGGCGCACCGAAGGGCCTGCTCAACGTGGTGCACGGCACCAAGGACGTGGTGGACCAGCTGCTCACCCACCCGGACGTGAAGACGATCTCCTTTGTCGGTTCGGTGCCGGTGGGTCAGTACATCTACAAGACCGGTACCGAGAACATGAAGCGGGTGCAGGCCTTTGCCGGCGCCAAGAACCACATGGTGATCATGCCCGATGCGGACAAGCAGACGGTGATCAATCAGCTGGTGGGCGCGTCGGTCGGTGCGGCCGGTCAGCGCTGCATGGCGATCTCGGTGGCGGTATTCGTCGGCGGCACCAAGGCGTGGATCCCGGAAGTGGCCGAGGCCGTGGCCAAGGTTCGCCCTGGTCTGTGGGACGATCCGGAAGCCGGTTACGGCCCGCTGATCAACCCGGCTGCCAAGGCGCGGGTGCTGGAGCTGATCGAGTCCGGCAAGGCGGAGGGCGCGCACTGCCTGGTGGACGGCTCTGACTTCACCGTGCCGGGTCACGAGTCCGGCAACTGGGTGGGCCCGACCGTGTTCTCCGGTGTGACCCCCGAAATGCGCATCTATAAGGAAGAGATCTTCGGCCCGGTGCTGTCCTGCACCGAGGTGGAAACCCTGGCCGATGCCATCGCCCTGGTCAACGCCAACCCCTATGGCAATGGCACCTCCATCTTCACCAATTCCGGAGCGGCCGCCCGCAAATATCAGCACGAGATTGAAGTGGGCCAGGTCGGCATCAACATCCCGATCCCGGTGCCGCTGCCTTTCTTCTCCTTCACCGGCTGGAAGAACTCCTTCTACGGCGATCTTCACGCCTACGGCAAACAGGCGGTGCGCTTCTACACCGAGACCAAGACGGTCACCGCACGTTGGCCGGAGTCCGGCATTGTGGAAGGTCAGAACCTGACCATCGCCCTGAAGTAAGGAGAGCGGCATGAACTTTAACCTGACCGAAGACCAACAGGCCTTCATCGATGCCGCCCGCCAGTTTGCCGCAGCGGAACTGGCGCCCTTTGCCGCAGAGTGGGATGAGAAGCACCACTTCCCGAAAGAGGTGATTCAGCGTGCCGGTGAGTTGGGCTTCTGCAGCCTCTATACCCCGGAAGAGGCCGGTGGCCTGGGGCTGCCGCGTCTCGACAGCGCGCTGATTTTCGAAGAACTGGCCAAGGGGTGCACCGCCACCACCGCCATGATCACCATCCACAATATGGCCACCTGGATGGTGGCCAGCTGGGGCACCGAAACGCTCAAGGCCGAGTGGTGTCCGCAACTGGTGACCGGCGAGAAGCTGGCCTCCTACTGCCTCACCGAGCCGGGCGCCGGCTCCGACGCCGCCAGCCTGAACACCCGGGCGGTGCGCGAGGGGGACGAGTACGTCATCAACGGCAGCAAGATGTTCATCTCCGGCGCTGGTGCCACCGAGTTGCTGGTGGTGATGTGTCGCACCGGCGAGGCGGGCCCGAAAGGGATCTCCGCCATCGTAGTGCCGGCAGACGCCGCCGGCATCAGCTACGGCAA
>CAZWED010000033.1:0-16734 GCA_964632645.1 uncultured Ferrimonas sp.
CCGCCACCCTGGCGCTGAACTACCGGGACAACCGGGATGGCGCACCGCCGGAAGCGTTGCGCCCGCAACTGTCCGATCTGGTGGTGCGGGTGTTCCTCGACGGCAACAACAACGGCCACTTTGATCGCCACGATCAACCGCTGACCGGCCTGGCGATCAACACCGCCCCGAGCTGGCCCCGTGAAGTGAGCGACGACCAGGGGGAAATCCTGCTGCGTCAGGTGCCCGCCAACAGCCTGTACCGCATCAACATCGATCCCCGCCACCTGCCGCCGGGCACTGCCCTGCGCGACGGGCCGGTAGAGGTGATGCCCCTGCCCGGCCAGCGCACCGAAGTGGATCTGGCCCTGGTGAAGGTCACCGACATTGATGGCACCCTGGTCACCCCTTACGGGCCGGTGGCGGGGATGCCGATGATCCTGGCCGACCTCAACCACAACCCGCTGCACCGGACCAAAACCGGCCCCGAGGGCCAGTTCGGCCTGACCGGCGTACGCCCGGGCAACTACTACCTGGTGTTTGACGAGCGCGAACTGAAAGCCCGCAAACTGAAGTCCAGGGTGCCGCTCTACCCCGTCAACGTGGGGGGACAGGGCGAACCGCGCCGCGACTGGACCATCGAGATCGACGCCCTTCCCGGCAGCCCGGACCGCCCGGCGGCCCAGCCAGTGGCCGCACTGCCGGTGCCCCCGGAACCCTTTGTCGAGCAGCCGGTGACCCCGGTCACCCGCCTGCCCAAGGCGACGCCCGCCCTGTCGGGCATGGCGGACAGCGATTACACCCTGCAACTGGCCGCCAGCCGACAGGCGTTTAACCTGGCCAGCCTGAAGGCGCAGTATCCCGCGCTGTCGCTGGAGCAGATCACCGTTATGCGGGGCGGCCAGCCGATGCACCTGCTGCTGTCCGGCCAGTATCCCAGTGACCGCTCCGCCCGCTACGGCCTGCGGGACATCCCCAAGACGTTCGCCAATGACCTGCCGCTGGTGCGCCGGGTGAGCGATCTCCGGCGCGAAGCGGTAGCCGCGACGCCGACGGCAGCGGCGCCCACTCAGGCGACCGTCAGCACCGCCCAGTCCGACGCCTGGCTGGCGGCCCAGCCCAAGGGCAGCCTGACCTGGCAGTTGGCGGCCACCAAGGGGCGGCAGAGCGCGGAAGCCTTTATCCGTCAGCATCGCCTGCCCCAGCCGGTGGTGATCCACGAGCACAACGGCTGGTACCAGATCCTGTGGGGCAGTTTCCGCAGCCGCAGCGAGGCTCAGGACGCGCTGGAGGCTCTGCCGAAGGCCCCACAAAATCCGTGGTTGCGAGGCATAGAGAAGCTGCGCTAGTGTGTCCCCCCGCTTGCGGGCAAAGGATTCACGAAAACGTGGTCTAATCGAAATTTTGGAACACTCCGATGTAGGAATTGGCAAGGTTTAGGCATGTGTCCCTGTCGGAGCGCGTGTTATAATCGCCGCCCTCTTGCAGTACCGGGTGGAAACAATGACGGAGAATCTCAACATGCCGACAACGATGCCCGACGTGGCCAGCAGCAGCAAAGCGCAAGTCACCGGCACGCTGGACTGGGTCGGGATGAGCAACATCGAAATGCCGATGAACATCAAGGCCGACGACGGTCAGGTGCGGCAGATCAGCACCCGTGTTGAAGCGTTTGTAAACCTGGCCGAACCCCAGGCCAAGGGCATTCATATGTCCCGCCTCTATCTGGCGCTGGACAAGCTTTCTCTGGAGCAGGAGTTGACCCTGCAAAGCCTCAAGGGGCTGCTGGACAGCTTTGTCACCAGCCACGAGGCGCTGTCCGATCGTGCCCAGGTGACTCTGGCGTTCGATTACCACCTGCGCCGCCCGGCCTTGCTCTCCGGCAACCACGGCTGGCGGAACTACCCGGTGGTCCTGACCGGACGCCTGGACAAAGGGCAACTGGATCTGGAACTGAAGGTGAACGTCGCCTACTCCTCCACCTGTCCCTGCTCCGCCGCCCTGGCGCGCCAGCTGATCCAGGAAGCGTTTGAGCACCAGTTCCACGGCCAGGAGCAACTGGAAGTGGACGCGGTTCACCAATGGCTCGGCACCACCGCCGGCATCGTGGCAACCCCGCACAGCCAGCGCAGTATCGCCGAGGTTAAGATGAAACTGGCGGACGATCTGGAAGCCCTGCCTATCCTGGCTCTGGTGGAAGCGATCGAAAGCGCGCTGAAAACCCCGGTACAGGCCGCGGTGAAGCGGGAGGACGAGCAGGAGTTTGCCCGCCTGAACGGTCAGAACCTGATGTTTGTGGAAGACGCCGCGCGTCGTCTCAAGCACGCCCTGAACCAGGGCAAGGGTTACACCGATTTCTGGCTGCGGGTGAATCACCTGGAGAGTCTGCACGCCCACGACGCAGTGGCCGTGGACACCAAAGGCGTCGAAGGCGGCTACCTGCCCTACTGAGCCTTCGCTTAGCCCACAAAAAAAGCGCCGAATCGGCGCTTTTTTTGTGCCTTACGGGGTGGGGCTGAAAGCCCGGCCAAGGTCGCTGCCCTGCCCGCCATCCCGTTTCAGGCGCTCAATCAGGCCGTTCATCACCAGCCACTTGTCGCCACACCACTGGGGCGCGATCAGTTCCGGCGGACGGGCATACGCGCTGACCCGGTGGTACACCACCTCCGGCGGCGTCTGGCGGATCAGTCCTGCGGCGCAATCCATGTAGGTGTCCTGCTCCCACAGCGGCAACCGTCCGGCCCGCCACTGGCGGGCCATGATGCTGCCTTCCACCACATGCAGGGGGTGCAACTTAAGCCCGTCCACGCCCACATCAAGCACCCGTTGCAGGGTTCGCTCGCCATGTGCCGGCGTTTCACCGGGCAACCCCAGGATCAGGTGGGTGCACACCTTCAGCCCGTACAGCTTGGCCCGGGCCACGGTGTCGGCGTAAGCGGCAAAGTCATGGCCCCGGTTGATCTTTTTCAGGGTTTCATCGTGGGCGGTCTGCAGCCCCAGTTCCAGCCACACCTCCATCCCCTGCTGCTGATAGCCCGCCAGCAGGGCAAGCACCTCGTCGGGCACGCAGTCCGGCCGGGTGCCCACGCAGATCCCGACGATGTCAGACACCGCCAGCGCCTCTTCGTACTTGCGCTTCAGCACCGCGTATTCGTCGTAGGTGGAGGTGTACGCCTGGAAGTAGGCCAGGTATCGCTTGTCCGGCCGGGCCTGACCGCCCTCCCGTCGGGCACGTCCCGCCACCAACTGCTCCGCCACACTGGCCTGAGTGCCGTGCTCGGCGCTGAAGGAGGAGACGTTGCAGAAGGTGCAGCCCCCCACGCCCAGGCTGCCGTCCCGGTTCGGGCAGGTAAACGCGGCATCGATGGTCAGTTTGTGGATCTTCTGGCCATAGCGGGTCGTCATGTAATGACCCAGGGTATGGACGTAGCGATTGAGTCCCAATTCCGGCTCCGGGGGTGATGAAAAAGCGCGCAATAATAGCAATCCACGATGGTAACCGCGCCGATCCCGATCACAGGGCGATAATCGATGGTTATCGCCCAATAAGATCGGTGCGCGCCACTCTGGGGCCGCGCTTTGGGGCCCCAAAAACGCCCCATTGCCCTAATGACGCGCAACCAAGAGGGGTTTTGCTGGTCAAACTGCATATTGTGCCGCCCGCCCTGCCCCGCCTTTCGCCATTCGTCAAGCGGGCTTATACCGAATCGGCATGGTGTTATCGCGTCATATCGGGGCAGTGTCTGATTGACCAACCTCTGGCCACGGCAGTAGTTTAGTTGGTTCGATTGCATAATTATGTGGTTGCACCCGTGTCGGGCATGCGGCAGGGCAACCTTGGAGGAATGGAATGGCGCTGTATCAACCAGGGTATGAACGGGAAAACTGTGGTTTTGGCCTGATCGCCCATATGGAGGGCGAAGCGAGCCACCGAGTGGTGCGCACCGCCATCAGTGCACTGGATCGCCTTCAACACCGGGGCGCCATCGGCGCCGACGGCAAGACCGGAGACGGTTGCGGCCTGCTGCTGAAAAAGCCGGACGGCTTCTTCCAGCACATCGCCTCCGAACAGGGCTGGCGTCTTTCCAACAAATACGCGGTGGGGATGATCATGCTGGGTCAGGACCCGGTGCGGGCCCACCACGCCAAGGCCGTGCTGCAACAGGAGCTGGAACGGGAAACCCTGAGCGTTCTCGGCTGGCGCGATGTGCCGGTTAACCTGGACAGCCTTGGTCCCATCGCGGCACGCTCTGTGCCCGCGTTTGCCCAGGTCTTTATCAATGCGCCGGTGGGCTGGCGCAGCCGGGATCTGGAACGCCGCCTCTACATGGCCCGCCGCCGGGCGGAGAAACTGCTGGCGGATGACCCGGACTTCTACGTCTCGAGCCTGTCCGGACAGGTGATCGTCTACAAAGGCCTGATGCTGCCCCGGGATCTGCCCACCTTCTATCCGGACCTGGCCGACCTGCGGATGCAGAGCGCCATCTGCCTGTTCCACCAGCGCTTCTCCACCAACACCCAGCCCCGCTGGCAGTTGGCCCAGCCGTTCCGTTACCTCGCCCACAACGGCGAAATCAACACCATCAACGGCAACCGCCAGTGGGCCCTGGCCCGCCAGTACAAGTTTGCCTCGCCGCTGCTGCCGGATCTGCAGGACGCGGCGCCGTTCGTCAATCAGTCCGGCTCCGACTCCTCCAGCCTGGACAACATGCTGGAGCTGTTGCTGGCCGGAGGCATGGACATCAAGCGGGCGATGCGCCTGCTGATCCCGCCGGCGTGGCAGTCCAACCCGGACATGGACGCCGACCTCAAAGCGTTTTACGACTTCAACTCCATGCACATGGAGCCCTGGGACGGCCCCGCAGGGGTGGTGCTGACCAACGGCCGCCACGCTGCCTGCGCGGTGGACCGCAACGGTCTGCGCCCCTCCCGCTACGTCATCACCAAGGATCGCATCCTGACCCTGGCCTCCGAGGTGGGGATCTGGGATTACCAGCCCGATGAAGTGGTGGAAAAGGGCCGGGTTGGCCCCGGCGAACTGCTGGTGCTGGACACCTTTACCGGCAAGCTGCTGCGCTCCTTCGAGATCGACGAAGACCTGAAGAGCCGCCACCCCTACGCCGAGTGGATGAAAACCAACTCCCGCCGCCTGGTGCCCGGTGACAACCTGCCCCGGGAAGCTGCCGGTCAGGCCCAGTGGGACCGGGACACTCTGGTGCGGTACCAGAAACTGTTTAATGTCTCCCGCGAAGAGCTGCGTGAGATCCTCTGGCCGCTGGCCGAAGGCGCGGCCGAAGCGGTGGGTTCCATGGGGGATGACACCCCCATGGCGGTGCTCTCCACCCAGGTGCGTTCGCTGTACGACTATTTCCGTCAGCAGTTTGCCCAGGTCACCAACCCGCCCATCGACCCGCTTCGTGAGAAGCACGTGATGAGCCTGGCCACCTGCATCGGCAAGGAGCAGAACCCCTTTAACGAAACCACCGGCCACGCCAACCGGGTGATCTTTGATTCACCGGTGCTGCTGTACAGCGATTTTGCCCAGCTGCGCTCACTGGACAACGACCACTACCGCTCCGAGCTGATTGAACTGAACTACGACCCCGCCGAGGGGCTGGCCGCGGCGATCAACCGCATCGCCGATGAAGCGGAGAACGCCGCCCGGGAAGGCGCCACCATGGTGGTGCTGTCGGACCGCAACATCGCCCAGGACAAGCTGCCGGTACCGGCGGCGATGGCCGTGGGCGCGGTGCAGCGCCGCCTGGTCACCCAACAGCTGCGTTGCGACACCAACATCCTGGTGGAAACCGGCTCTGCCCGGGATCCGCATCACTTTGCGGTGCTGCTGGGCTTTGGTGCCACCGCGATCTACCCCTACCTGGCGTACGAATCGATCGCCGAACTGGCCAAGGATCGGGGCGAGGCGGAGCAGGTGCGGGAGCTGTTGCTGCAATACCGCGCCGGCATCGACAAGGGACTGCAGAAGATCCTCTCCAAGATGGGGATCAGCACCATCGCCAGCTACCGCTGCTCGCACCTGTTTGAAGCGGTGGGCCTGGGCAGTGACGTCATTGAGCTGTGCTTCAAAGGGGTGCCGGCCCGCATCGAGGGGGCGGATTTCACCGACATCGAAGCGGATCAGGCCCAGCTGCACAAAGCGGCGTTCCGACGCCACCAGCCCCTGGCGCACGGCGGATTGCTGAAATTTGTCCACGGTGGCGAGTACCACTGTTTCAACCCGGACGTGGTGCAGACCCTGCAGCAGGCGGTCAACACCGGCGATCAGGCGGCCTATGAGCGCTACGCCGAACTGGTGGATCAACGCCCCACTGCCACCCTGCGCGACCTGCTGGGCCTCAAGCCGGACCAGCAACCGGTGGCCGCCGACCAGGTGGAAGCCGCCAGCCAGCTGTACTGGCGCTTTGATACCGCGGCGATGAGCATCGGCGCCCTCGGCCCCGAGGCGCACGAAGCCCTGGCCGTGGCGATGAATACCCTCGGCGGCCACTCCAACTCCGGAGAGGGGGGGGAGGATCCCCGCCGCTTCAACAGCCCCGGTAACTCCCGCATCAAGCAGGTGGCGTCCGGCCGTTTCGGCGTGACCGCGGCCTACCTGATGAGCGCCGACGTTATCCAGATTAAGGTGGCCCAGGGCGCCAAGCCCGGTGAGGGCGGTCAGCTGCCGGGCCATAAGGTCAGTGCCGAGATCGCCACCCTGCGCTTCAGCCGTCCGGGGGTGACGCTGATTTCGCCGCCGCCGCACCACGACATCTACTCCATTGAGGACCTGGCGCAGCTGATCTTTGACCTGAAACAGGTCAACCCGGCGGCCCGGGTCTCGGTCAAGCTGGTGTCCGAACCGGGGATCGGCACCATCGCCTGCGGCGTGGCCAAAGCCAACGCCGACATGATCACCGTGTCCGGCTACGACGGCGGCACCGGTGCGTCGCCCCTGACCTCCATCCATTACGCCGGCAGCCCGTGGGAGCTGGGCCTGGCCGAAGTGCAGCAGGCGCTGGTCGCCAACGGCCTGCGCCACAAAGTCTGCCTGCAGGTGGACGGGGGCCTGAAGAGCGGTCTGGATGTGGTTAAGGCCGCCCTGCTGGGGGCCGAGAGCTTTGGCTTCGGCACCGCCCCGATGGTGGCGCTGGGCTGCAAATACCTGCGCATCTGCCACCTCAACAACTGCGCCACCGGCGTCGCCACCCAGGACAAGCGCCTGTGGGACAAGCACTACCACGGCACGCCGGAGAAGGTGATGCGCTTCTTCCAGTTCGTGGCCGAGGACGTGCGTCGTCATATGGCCGCTTTGGGGGTGACCGAGTTTAACCAGATGATCGGCCGCAGCGACTGGCTGACCCAGCTGCCTGGCCAAACCCCCCGCCAGGCCAAGCTGAACCTCGCCGACCTGCTGGAGCGGGCGATCCCCGACGAGGACACTGCCAGCTACAGCACCGAACGTAACCCGCCGCTGGATCAGGGCGCCCTGAACCAGCAGATGCTGCAGTTGGCCAGCGACGCGGTGGCGATCAAGCAAGGCGGCGAATGGTGCCTGCCGATCCGCAACACCGATCGCTCCGTCGGCGCCACCCTGTCCGGCCACATCGCCAAGATGTGGGGCAACCAGGGCATGGTGGACCAGGTGCTCAGTTTCCGTTTCAACGGCACCGCCGGACAGAGCTTCGGGGTCTGGAACGTCGGCGGCATCCGGCTGGAGCTCTCCGGTGACGCCAACGACTACGTGGGCAAAGGGATGACCGGCGGTGAGCTGGTGGTCCGCACCCCGGGCGGCGTGGCGTACGACAGCGCCGAGTCGGTCATCATCGGCAACACCTGCCTCTATGGCGCCACCGGCGGCAAGCTGTTTGCGTCCGGCAAGGCGGGAGAACGCTTTGCGGTGCGCAACTCCGGCGCCGTTGCGGTGGTGGAAGGCTGCGGCGACAACGGCTGCGAATACATGACCGGTGGCGTTGTGGCGATCCTGGGGCAAACCGGCGTCAACTTCGGCGCAGGGATGACCGGCGGTTTCGCCTACGTCTTTGACCAGCACGATGATCTGGACCGTCGCCTCAACCCGGAACTGGTGGAAGCCCTGCCGGTAACCGAGCCGATGATTCAGCACCATCTCAAGCAACTGCTGCAGGCCCACCTGGACGCCACCGGCTCCGAGCGGGCGGAAGAGCTGCTGCAGGATCTCACCTACTGGCTGCCCCGCTTTAAGATCGTCAAACCGCGCTCCAGCGCCTTGACCGATCTGCTGGCGCTGCAACACAGCCAGGAACTCAAAGTGAAGGCCGGGTAAGGAGGACTATACGGTGAGCAACGATTTTCAATTCCTCGACGTCGACCGCCAGGATCCGGCCAAACAGGCCCTGACTACGCGCAAAAGCGACTTTGTCGAAATCTACCAGCCTTTTAGCGAGGGTGACGTCAGCGAGCAGGCGGACCGCTGCCTGGACTGCGGCAACCCCTACTGCGAGTGGAAGTGCCCGGTTCACAACTTCATTCCGGACTGGCTGAGACTGGCCAAGGCGGGTCGCATCTTTGAGGCGGCGGAGTTGTCCCACCAAACCAACTCCCTGCCGGAGATGTGTGGCCGGGTCTGCCCCCAGGACCGCCTCTGTGAAGGCGCCTGTACCCTCAACGACGACTTTGGGGCCGTGACCATCGGGTCGGTGGAGAAGTACATCACCGATACCGCCATCGCCATGGGCTGGCGCCCGGACCTGTCCGGCGTCACGCCCCGTCCCGAGCACATCGCCATCATCGGCGCCGGGCCGGCGGGACTGGCCTGCGCCGATGTGCTGCGCCGCAACGGGGCACAGGTCACCGTCTATGACCGGATGCCGGAGATTGGCGGCCTGCTGACCTTCGGGATCCCCAGCTTCAAGCTGGAGAAATCGGTGGTGCGCAAGCGCCGCGAGCTGCTGGAGGGGATGGGGATCCGCTTTGAGCTGGGCGTTAACATCGGCACCGATAAACCCTTTGACGCGCTGCTGGCCGAGCACGACGCCGTGTTTCTGGGAATGGGCACCTACAAGGCGATGGCCGGCGGCCTGCCGGGCGAATCCGCCAAAGGGGTGCACCAGGCCCTGCCCTTCCTGATCGCCAACACCGCCAAACTCGAAGGCTACCCGACCGAACACGACTACGTGGACCTCAGGGGCAAGCGCGTCGTGGTGCTGGGCGGTGGGGATACCGCCATGGACTGCGTGCGCAGTGCCATCCGCCAGGGCGCCAGCAGTGTGCAGTGTGCCTATCGCCGGGACGAAGCCAACATGCCCGGCTCCGCCCGCGAAGTGCAGAACGCCAAGGAGGAGGGGGTGGAGTTTCTGTTCAACCGCCAGCCTCTGAGCATTGAAACCAATGCCAACGGCGAAGTGGTGGCGGTGCGCTGCTGCGAAACCCGCCTGGGCGAGCCGGATGAGAACGGTCGTCGTCGTCCCGAGCCGGTGCCGGATTCCGAAACCCTGCTCAAAGCCGACGCGGTGCTGATCGCCTTCGGTTTCCAGCCCAGTCCGCCAGCCTGGTTGGGCGAGCACGGCATCCTGACCGATGAGTGGGGCCGGGTGCGGGCACCGCAAGGCGGCAAGTTCGCCTTCCAGACCAGTCACCCCAAGGTGTTCGCCGGCGGGGACATGGTGCGAGGCTCCGATCTGGTGGTGACCGCCATCGATGAGGGCCGTCGCGCCGCCGCCGGCATTCTGGATCTCCTGGATACGCTCTAGTGGTATCGCTGTCCGTTTCCAATCCCGCCATTGGCGGGATTTTTTTTGCTTGCACGCAACGGCGCAGGAGGGGCAACGGGCCAGGAACCACGGTGGCCCCGGGATGTTGCAATGAGCCAAAAAAAAGCCCCCGCAGAGGCGGGGGCGTATACCGGTCTTCAGGCTTGTGGTGCGGGCGGCTCCAGCACCTCAGGCGCGGTACTGGCCTGGGCACCAAACACCTGGATCAGCAGCTTCACCGTTTCGGCCCGATCGCCCAGGGCGGGCGCCTGGTCCGGGGTGAAGGTGTAGCGTCCCGGCTCGGTTTCGGTCAGGGTGCCTTTGCACTCCGGCACCAGTTGGCCACAGCCGAAACGTTCACCGGTATGCCAGGGCATCGCGAAAGCGGTCTGGTATTCCCCGGGATACCCCAGGTAGGTAACCGCGTAATCCGCCGCGCCGGTGACCGCCAGCCCGGTACCGTCCTCCAGGCTGAACACCACGTTCGCATCGTCACCGAGGCTGTGCAGGGTCAGCACCAGCGCTTGAGCCTCGTCAATGGGCACCCCTTTGGGCGGTGCCGGGCTGTCATTGTCGCTGCCGCAGGCGCTAAGGGCCATGGCGATCGTCGTCGCCATCATCAGTCGTGCTTTCATATCCCGGCTCTCCTAGTGGCAATCGCCGCAGGTGGCACCTTCATGCACGCCGGACAGCCCGGCTTCCACGTCGTGCGGACTGTGGCAGGTCTTACACTCCATCTGGCTGGCCACGTCAGTGCTGATGTAGGCGTTCGGCTCCGCTTTGCTGCTGCCGTGGCAGCCCAGGCAGTTGGCGTTGTCCGGCGACTGGGTTTCGCTGTTCAGGGTGCCCGCCAGAGAGGCGTTGAGGAACTCCACGGTGACGTAGGCGATCTCCGCCGTCACCTGGGCGCAACGCTCCAGTTTTGCGGCGTGGCTGGAACCGTATTGACTGGCCTTGGACCACAGGGATACGGAGGTGTGGCACAGGATGGAGTTGGCCACGGACTGCTTGATCTTTTCCGGCGTCAGCGGGGCACCGGCATCATCGTTACGGGTCGGCGCGCCGATGGCGGTGAGGAAGGTCTGATCGCCACGGGGCATCGGAGTCTTCTCGTAGTAACGGTAGACCGAGCGGATCACCGCGGTGCGATCCACGCCACCCAGCATGTTAACCGCCATGGCAGTGGCGTTGAGGCAGCCACACAGGGTGCCCCAGCCGGCGATGCCACCACCGCCATAGGCGGCCAGGTTGGTGGGGATAGCGGCGAAATTGCAGGCGTCTTCATGGCCCTGCACGGCCAGCTCCTGGATGATGGCATCAAAGACGCCGTACATGCATCCGCCGCGGCCATAGCCGGCGTAGGCACGCTGCGCCACCACCATGGGGTCCAGCGTGACATAGGTCAGCAGATTCTGGCCCAGTTCACCGCCCCCGCCGCTGCCAATGCCAATCTGCGTGTCACCGCCACAGGTGGTGGCCGCCATCGCTTTTGGTCCGATAAGCGCGGTACCGGCGACGGTACCGGCAATGCCAATGATGCGGCCCATGGCCTGACGTCTGTCCAAAGTTTTCATCGTTATCCCCTGCAATGGAATGTTCTTAAGTCCGACGTGCGTCTGTCGGGTTGAGGCCAGTCTAGGCAGCGGGGGGATCGTTCGGATGCGGGACAGATCACACTAATTCAGCAGGCGAAGTGGCGCGCTTTGCCCAGCCCTCTTATGGAATTTACTTACCCACAAGCACTGCAAACGTGCGCCCTCCAACACGTTTTTAGTCTTACTGAGGGATAAAAACCGGCACAAATGTGACACTAATGATCCGAATGGTGAATTAATGGTGAATTCAGCAAATCCCCCGGGGGTGAATTTGCGGGCCTCGATCACAGGCTGAGATTTGCACGCCGGTTCGACGCCGATTCCGATAAAAATTCGTCGCTTAGGGCGGGGATCCAGATCACGGCGATCCCTTCTCTAGCCCGTTAGACTCAGGCAAACTTGTTTCTAATATGACCGAGTTGGCAATGATTGAGATCGGCTCCTGCCGCTATCAGCCCGACCACCACCGTCTGACCGATGCCAGCGGGCACTCCTGGGATCTGCCCCGGGCCGAGCAGATGGTGCTGTCCACTCTGTTGGCTCATCAGGAAAAGCCGGTAGATAAGCAGGCTCTGCGTTGTGGTTCCCACGCTGAGCCGCAAATCAGCGAGTCCGCCGTAGTGCGGGCCGTGTTCCAGTTGCGCCATTTTCTCGGTGACGACGACCACTGCCTGATCCAGACCATCAAGGGCGTGGGCTATCGCCTGACCCTGGCCCCCGTCCCCGTCAACAAAGACCCGCAACCCCCCGGGCCAACGCAGTCTCCCCCAAGGCGCTGGCGGGCATGGCCCAAGCTGGGCTGGGGTGTGGGGGCCGTTGCCCTGCTGCTGTTGTTGATCCACGGCCCGTTGCGCCAATGGAGTGGCCCGCTGGACAACCCCAACCTGCCTGAACCCATCGAACTTGCCATCAACGACGACCAGTCACTGTCACTCTATTGGCTTAGCCCCATCAGCAGTCACGTGGTGGACCTGGGCCAGTTCACCAGCCGCCTGACCGACCTCTTCCGCCCCTGCAACGACACACCCTGGAAAGCGGTGTACGCCTCACTCTCCAGCGACCAGCGGGTGCTCAACCTCACCCTCTACGGGGAAGACAGCCACCACACCCGACTGCGCAACCTGAAGATCACCGACCAGCGCGGTCACCCGGATTTTCTGCCACAGAGTTGGCAAGCCCAGGAGCACCTCTGTGACTAAGCGTTTCTCCTCCTACTGGCCGCTGGCCCTGATCCCGCTGGCCCTCATCCCCCTGCTGGCGGTGCATTTCTGGCCTCGCGGCGATAACACCTGGCTGCTCAACTGCCATAACGAGCTGTACGAGAGCGACCAGTCCGACGCGATGCAGCACTACATGATTGCCGACTTCGTGCTGTATGGCACCTCGGCCCGCATCTACTACCGTTACTTCACCACCGACGGCAAACCGGTCGCCAACATCATCATGCAGGGCCGACGGTTAAACCGGGACGAGAGCCGTTTTCCCCTTGCCATGAACGTGGTGAAACACGAAGTGCTGGCCCCCGGTATGCCGCTGCCCGCGCACTTTGAACAGCTGGTGGATTTCAGTGATCGCAACCTGGTCAATGACGGCGTCCACCACACCGCCATCGAGGTGCTGCGGCACGACCCCACCAGCCAGTCGATGGTGGTCCGGTTTCAACCCAGCCAGGCGGTCTGTTCCTGCGTTTACAGCCGCTAAAGCCCTCTGGCAGGCGGTGACGGGTCCCGAGCTTTGGTGGTATCCTTGCCGCCAAAATCTCCTCCAATTCAACCGGGACCTATCGTCATGAAAATTGGCATTATTGGCGCCATGGAGCAGGAAGTTGCCCTGCTGCGCAGCCACCTCGATGATCTGAGCATCGACACCATCGCCGGCATCGAGTTCTACCAGGGCCGCCTGAACGGCACCGAGGTGGTGCTGACCCGCAGCGGCATCGGCAAAGTGACCGCCGCGGTCGCCACGGCGGTGCTGATCGAGCGTTACGCCCCCGACTGCATCATCAACACCGGTTCCGCTGGCGGCTTTACCCAGGAACTGGCGATCGGTGACGTGGTGATCTCCTCCGAAGTGCGCCATCACGACGTTGACGTGACCGCGTTCGGTTACGAGATTGGCCAGCTGCCGGGCCAGCCCGCCGCCTTCCGTCCGGAACCCAAGCTGGTGGCTGCCGCCAAGGCCGCCATCGCCGAAGTGGGCGAAGTGAAAGCGATCGAAGGCCTGATCTGCACCGGCGACAGCTTTATCGCCGACCCGCAGCGCACCGCCGTGATGCTGGCGCACTTCCCGGCCATGGCCGCCTGTGAAATGGAAGCCGCCGCCATCGCCCAGACCTGCCACCAGTTTGGCAAGCCGTTTGTGGTGATCCGCGCCATCTCCGACAACGCCAACGATGATGGCGCCGTCGATTTCGACAGCTTTATCGTCAAAGCCGGTGAACACTCTGCCAAGGTGGTCATGGCGATGCTGCCCAAGCTGAGCTGACCCCCCGGATGGAGACGCTGGGCCCCTATCACAGCCTGCTCGCGCCCCCCTTTATGCTGGCGCTGGCGTACCTGCTGTCGATGCTGATCCCGGAAGCCTGGCGTCCCCGTTACCTGTTGGCGCCGCTGGCCGAGGCACTGGTTCGCAAAACCAATCGCGCCCAGCGCCCTGCCGGGCAGCGGCGCCTGGCCGGTGGCCTGGCTCTCACCCTGCTGCTGTTGCCCGCCCTGTTGCTGACCTATCTGCTGACCGGTCTCGCAGCGTATCCCCTGCCCTTTGAGCTGGCGCTGCTGGCCTGGCTGATGCCGGGCCCGGCACTGGGCCGCGACACCGAAACCCTGTTTTCCCGGCTGCTGGCCGGCCAGAAAACCCAGGCCCGGGGGGCGCTGGCCCACTGGACCATCCGCGACACCCAAAGCCTGTCTGAGCTGGGGCTGGTCAAAGCCGGTATTGAAGTGCAGTTGCATCAGGCCCGGATCCAGCGCTTTGCCCTGATGTTCTGGTATGCCGTAGGAGGCCCGCTGGCCGCCACCCTCAGCTGGCTCGCCAATGAGCTGGCCCGGCTCTGGCATCCGGAGCGCCCCGAAATGCCCAGCTTCGGTTACTGGCCGAGTCGGCTGTCCGGCGTGCTGATGTTGCCGGTCAACGGTTTGCTGGGGCTGACGCTTTCGCTGTACGGCAACCCGATGATGCCCTGGCAAGCCCGTCATCAGCTGACCGGCGACCTGCTGAGCCGCAGCCGCCAGTGGCCCCAACTGTGCCTCGCCTGTTCGCGGCAACGTCAGCTTGGCGGCCCCTGGCAGCTTGAGGGGCAGCGCCACCTTCGCCCCCGACTGGGGCCCCCTACCCCGCCGGAACCGGAGGACCTGCTCCGCACCCGGCGACTGTTGAGTTACGCCACCTGGCTCTGGCTGGCCCTGCTGTTTCTGGTGGGCGCCACGCTGGCCCTGGCCTGGTATCACCTGAACTGATCGACCACCATGTCATTAAGCCTGACCACACCGGCCCTGCTGTTCTCGGCCATCTCCCTGCTGCTGCTGGCCTACACCAACCGCTTTCTTTCGCTGGCGGCGCTGATCCGCTCCCTCGCCAACCAGGCGGAGGATCGCGGCGTGGCGGACGCCCAGATCGCCAATCTGCGCCATCGCATCCGCCTGATCCGCTGGATGCAGGAAGCGGGCGTACTGAGCTTTACCCTGTGCGTACTGAGCATGCTGCTGATATACCTAGGTAAAGAGGGGTTAGCCGTCTGGAGCTTTGGCGCCAGCCTGGCGCTCCTGCTCTACTCATTGGTGCTGTCTGTGGTGGAGATCCGCATCTCCCAGAAAGCCCTGGACATTTTTTTGGATAGCCTGAAACGATGAATGACTTCATCTATGCCATGGATCTCTTTGGCACCGCCGTGTTCGCCATCTCCGGCGCTCTGGCCGCCGGACGGCTGCGCATGGACCCCTTCGGTGTTCTGGTGCTGGCTCTGGTGACCGCCGTCGGCGGTGGCACGGTGCGGGATGCGATCCTCGGCACCACCCCGGTGTTCTGGATCACCGACACCAACTACATCTGGCTGGTGATGCTGACCGCCGCCCTGGTGATGGCGCTGGTGCGCTGTCCGCGCCGTCTGAGCGGTCGCTGGTTTCAGGTGGCGGATGGCCTCGGCCTGGCGGTGTTTACCGTTATCGGTGTGCAGAAAGCCCTGGTGGCCGGAGCCGAGCCGATGATCGCGGTGATGATGGGCACCATGACCGGTGTCGTGGGCGGGGTGATCCGCGATGTGTTGTGCCGCGAAGTGCCGCTGGTACTGCGTACCGAGATCTACGCCACCGCCTGCATCGTCGGCGGCATGCTCTATACCCTGAGCCTGCATCTGGGGCTGGGCACCGAGATGGCCGCCTCACTTGCCATGCTCGGCACTCTGCTGCTTCGCATGGCCGGCATCTTTCTGGGGTTGTCACTGCCCGCCTTTGCCCTTGATAATTCCAAGTCACCCTGACTCAAGGAGCTGAATCTGTGCGTGTATTGTTGTTGCTGATCCTCTGCCTGCCCCTGTTTGCCTCGGCCGCCGAAGACGTGGACGCGGCGCCGAAAAAGCCCGATGCCATTCAGTTGGCGGAGGAGTACATGGCAGCGCTCACCAACCGCAACTACAGCAAGCTGGCCCAGTTTTATGACCGGGAGACCGTCCTGACCGACCAGATGGCCGGCAAAACCCTGACCGGACGGCGCGAGATCCTGTCATTCCTGCGCCGCATCCACACCTACACCCAGGAGTACCACTTCAACGCGGACCACCTGTTTTACAAGGGTTCCCGCGTGGTGATGATCGGCAACTATTACTACAAGGCCCGGGGGGATCTGTTCGGTTACCCCGGCGAGTCGATCACCTTCAGCCTGCCCGGCATCACCACCCTGAAGCTGGACATGGAGAACCGCCGCATCGAGGAGCAGATCGATTACCTCGATTATCACACCATGGAGGACCAGCTCTCCTCCCACCCCTCACTGGCCGTTCCCTGAGCCGGCATTCCTGACCGTCAGCCGGCCCCGCCAACGGCTGAACGCCATATCGATCACGGTTCCAAAGCGAGGCCGGGATTAAACTTGCCGGTTATTCAGTCTCTTACCAGACTGAGGTATAACCACTTCCGGTTTAGTGTTTTGTGAGGATGTTTCCATGGAAGAGATGGAACAAAACGTACAAGAGAGTTTGAAGCTGGTGAGTTCATTGACCGACAAAGGTCTGGATCTGGCCCTCACTTACGGCCCCAAGCTGCTGCTGGCCTTTGTGGTATTGCTCGGTGGCCTGTGGTTCATCCGCGGCCTGGTGAAAGTGGTCGACAAATCGATGGACCGCGCCAAAGTGGACATCACCCTGCAGCGCTTCCTGCTGAGCATCATCAGCGTTGGCCTGAAGTTTGTGCTGCTGGTGATCTTCGCCTCCATGATCGGCG
>CAZWED010000034.1:0-16235 GCA_964632645.1 uncultured Ferrimonas sp.
TGGCCTCGTAGCCGTCCATCACCGGCATCTGGCAATCCATCAGCACCAAATCAAACTCACTGGTTTTCAGTTTCTCCAGAGCCAGGGCACCGTGTTCCGCAACGCTGACTTTCAGCCCCAGCTGACGAAGGAACTCGCAGGCCACCTCCTGGTTGATGACGTTGTCTTCCACCAGCAACACCCGCTTGTTGGCGATGGCGGCCTTTTGGGCTTCGCTCATCTGCCAGTGGGCCCGACGCCGGACCGGGGTGGTGGGGTGGTGCTGGTCCAGCAGGCTGAGCAGGGTATCCAGCATGCGCGAGGGGTTGGCGGGCTTCGACAGCAGGGCGCCGATCCCCGCCTGCTCCGCGTCCTGCTGCAGCGATTCGTCGCCGTAGGCGGAGATCATCAGTATGGTGGCGGTGTTGATGCCTTTGGCTTTCATCGCCTCGGCCAGCTCCAGGCCGTTCATCTCTGGCATGTCGAAGTCGGTGATCACCAGCACCAGCTCATCCAGCTCGGGCAAGCGTGCCAGGGCTTCCTCGCCACTGTGTGCCGTCACCACTTCGAAGCCAAAGGCCTGCAGGTTGCGCTCGAGGATCTCCAGAGCCGTGTCGTTGTCGTCCACCAGCAGGATCTGGCGACCCTCCAACTCAAACAGCTCCGGCTGCGGGGGCTGTTCCGGCACCGGCAGCGGCAGGGTGAAGTGGAAGGTGCTGCCCACGCCGGCAGCGCTCTCCACCTGGATCTGTCCCCCCATCAGGCTCACCAGTCGCTGACTGATCGCCAGCCCCAGTCCGGTGCCGCCGTATTTGCGGGTGGTGGAGCTGTCCGCCTGGGAGAAGGACTGGAACAGGCGGGATTGCTGGTCCGGGCTCATGCCGATGCCGGTGTCCCGAACCGACAGCATCAGGTTCACCTGGCCCGGCTTTTCCCCGGGTTGGGCGCGGATCGCCAGCACCACTTCGCCCTTTTCGGTGAATTTGATGGCGTTGCTGAGCAGGTTGATCAGCACCTGGCCGAGGCGGAGCCGGTCGCCGATCACCCGGGAGGGCACTCCCGGCTCGACGGCAAACAGCAACTCAACGTTCTTCTCCCGGGCGCGGACGGCAAACAGGTCCGACAGTTGCTCCAGCAGTTCGTCCAGAGCGAAGGGCTCGGCTTCCAGATCGAGCTTGCCCGCTTCGATCTTGGAGTAGTCGAGCACGTCGTTGATGATCCCCAGCAGGGACTGGCTGGCGGAGTCGATCTTGCGCAGGTATTCGGCCTGCTTGGGCGGCAGTTCGGTCTGCAGACAGAGTTGGGTCATGCCGATGATGGCGTTCATCGGCGTGCGGATCTCGTGGCTCATGTTGGCGAGGAAGTCGGATTTGGCCTGGCTGGCCGCGTCGGAGGCTTCCTTGGCCTGGCGCAGGGCCTCATTCACCTGTCGTCGCTCGGTGACGTCGGACATGGTCAGCACCACCGCGGAGAGGTTGCCCTGCCCGTCTTCCAGCACCACTGCGCGCAGGTCGGCCCAGCGCAGCGCCCCATCCGGCTTGCGGTAGCGCATCTCCTGGGCAAGGTGGCGTTGCTCTCCGGCCAGCAGCGGGGCCAGCGCCTTGGTGAAGGCGTCCCGGTCCTCCGCCGGCAGCAGCTGGCTGATGTGCTGACCCAGCAACTGGTCCCGCTCCAGCTCGGCAAACTGCTGGAACCGCTCATTGGCTTCGCCGATCACCCCTTGTTTATTGAGGGTGACGATGGCGATGCCGGCGTTGTCGAACAGCGCGCGGAAGTGGGCTTCCGAGGCCGCCAGTTGCTCCTCTATCCCTTTGCGCTCGCTGATGTTAAGCAGAAAGCCGTTCCATCGCAGGGCGCCGGATTCATCCCGACTGACCGTGGCGCCGATGGAGAACCACTGCGCCACCCCGCCAATCAGGAAGCGCAGCTCTTTGCTCCAGTCTTCGCCCGCCTTCAGCGAGTGCTTGAGAGTGCGTTCCAGCGCTTTGCGGTCGTCCGGGTGCACCAGTTCCAGCACCGCGTTGAGGCTTTCCAGCACCCGGCTCTTGCTGACCCCCAGGGCCTGCCGGATGCCGCCACTGACAAAGCTGCAGCCGATCCCCAGCGGGGAGTCATCCTGCTGCAGCTGGAACACCACGCCGGGGATCGATTCGGTGATGGTTTCCAGCTGCGCTTTTGCCGCCACCATCTGTTCGTGGTTGCGGCGGGCTTCGGTGACGTCGTGGATGGAGCCATCCAGCCACAGGGGCTTACCCTCGTCGTCGTAGTGGGCCCGCCCCTTTTCGTACACCCAGCGCACCTGGCCGCGGCGGTTGAGAATGCGGTACTCCAGTGCCCAGCTCTCGCCACCGGCCACGGCGGTGTTGACCACGTCCGTCAGTCGCTCCACATCGTCCGGATGCACCAGGCTGGCAAAGCTGCGCTTGGCGTTGTTGAGAAACTCCTGGGCGGGGTAGCCGGACAGCTCCTTGATGTAGTCGGAGATGAAGGCCATGGTCCAGTCTTTATCCAGCGCGCAGCGGTAGACCACGCCAGGGATGTTGCCCACCAGGGTCCGAAATCGCTCCTCGGACTCCCGCAATTTCTGGTCCATCGCCCGCCGTTCGCTGATGTCCCGGATGATGGCGGCGATGCGCTGCTGCTGGCCGGCGCTGGCGGGCAGTTCGCTGAGGCTGATCTCAACCGCCAGCAGGGCGCCGTCGGCGCGACAGAGGGTGAGGTCCAGTCCGGTGCCCATGGGGCGGGCCTCGGGGTTCGCCAGGAAGGTCTCGCGCAGGTCGGGATGGCGCTCCCGGCTTTCTGGCGGCACTAGCCGCTCCACGGTCTGGCCGATCAACGCGTCCCGGGTGTAGCCCGTCAACTGCTCGGCCTGCTGGTTGAGGTACACAATGGTGCCATCGGGTTCCGCCAGCAGAATGGCGTCCGGCGCGGCGTCCAGCACCGACTGGTACCAGCGGCCCGCTTCCAGCTCTTCGGTCATGTCGGTCAGCAGCGCCTCGATGCCCAGCAGGTTGCCCTGCACGTCGGTGACCGGCTGCATGTAGGCACTGAACTGTCGGACGCTGCCGTTTTTGTGGCGCAGGGCCAGGGGGTGGGGAGGCACCGCCTGGCCGCGAAGCAGTTGCTCTTGGTATTGCCAGCTGGTGTCGTTGACCTCCCCCTCGACAAAGAGTCTCGGGTAGCGGTGGGCAAACGCGTCGGGGGCGTAGCCCAGCACCGTTTTGACGCTGTCGCTGACGTGCAGCACTTTGCCTTCCGGATCCATCGCGTAATAGAACGCGGTGTCGCCCATCCCCTCCAGCAGTTTGGCGAGGCGACTGCCGTGGGCGTCCTGCACCCGTTGCTCCCGCTCTTTCAGGGCCTCCGCCATGCTGAGCAGCCCCTGGTCGAGGGCCTGGATCTCTTCGGTACCCGGGATCTTCAGGGCGCTGAGGGTGCGGCTGCCGTGTTGCAGGGCGATGACCCTATGACGCAGCTGCTCCAGCGGGCGGGCGATGCGGCGGGTGAGCCACCAGGCGATAAGGGAAAACAGCAGGGTAAAGAGCAGCAGTTGCAGAATGCTGTTGCGGATTTTGGCGAGGATTGGCGCGTCCACTTCGCTTGCCGGTCGCACAATGGCCAGCAGCCAGTCGGTGGTGGGCAGGCGGCGATAGGCCACCACGAACTCCTGCTCTTCCACCATCTCCAGGCGCACCAGGCCTTCGTCGGTGTCCCGCAGCTGCAGCAGCAGGGCGTCATTTCTCTTGTTGGGGGCCACCAGTTGGGACAGGTTGCGGTTAAGAATGTACTTGGGATTGGCGTGGGCCAGCAGATAACCGTCCCGGTCGACGATCAGCAGCTCGTCCATGCCCACATCCAGCAACTCGTACAGTCGCTCCAGTGCCAGGTCACCGGTCACCACCCCCTGAAACCGTCCCTGGTAGAAGAACGGGGCGCTGTAGGTGGTCATCAGGATGTTGCCGGCGCTGTCATCGAAATAGGCCGGAGTCCAGTAGCTGCTGTTTTTCTTGGCGGGGATCTCCCACCAGGCCCAGCCCCCGTCGGTGTAGTCGTAGGCGTTGGCGGCGATGTCCATGCTCTGGGAGCCGCTGCGGTCACGCCAGGAGTAGGGGCTGAACGGCTTGCCCAGCAGGTTGGGGTCCAGGGCGATGGCGCTGCCGTAGAGGTAGGGGTTGTTCTGCAGGTGAAGGCGGGTGAGTCGGTAGAGCTTGGCTTCGTCAATCTCGGGTTCATCGCCCAACAGGATGACGGAACTGGTGATGGTGGTGACGACACCGGACAGGATCCCGTCCAGACGCTCGGCCACCAGGGTGACCTCATTGTCCAGGTGGTGGCGGATCTCTTTCTGCCACTCCCGCTGCTCGATGTAGAGGTTGAACCCCATAATGGCGATCAACAGCAGTACCATGGGCAACAGCAACTGCCACAGGAGTCGTTGTCGCAGCGGCGGCGGTTTTGGTGCGGCCGCCGTGCTGGGTGAAACGTCGTTCATGTCCAGGCCGGTCCCGTCTCGTGGTTAGGAAACAGTGTAGCCCGAAACCTCTTAGGACTTTGATAAATATGTCAATTTATTGATCTTAATGACGCTATCAAAAAGTGACGACCGCATGCAGCATCAGGCCGTCCTCCAGCACCACCGGAGCCACCTGCACCGGGGCGTAGGGGTCCACCAGCCACTGGTTGAAGGCGATGCCGATGGCCGCTCCGGCCAGCACGTCGGCCCAGTGGTGATCACCGGTGTTGACCCGACTGACGGCGGTCCAGGAGGCGAGGGCGTAGGCCGGCGCCCCATAGGCCCAGCCGTAGCGTCGCTGAAGGTAAGCCGCCGCCGAGAAGGCGTTGGTGGCGTGGCCACTGGGGAAGCTGTCGTTGTCACTGCCGTCCGGCCGCTCCGCGTCCACGGCGGATTTCAACACCAGGGTGGTGGCGCTGCTGGCAGCGAAACTCAGGCCAAACTGCCAGAGGCCGTCGTAGTCCGATTTCCAGAGACTGGTGCCTGCCGCTGCAGCGGGCAGGGCGATGCGCAGGGCTGAAGCGAGGTCGTCACTGTTGGCTTTGGCCGGAAGGGCGATCAGGAGTAACAGGGGAAGTAAGCGTTTCAACCACATAAAAAAAGCTGCCGTGAAAAATCACGGCAGCTTATCAGATCCGGTGGGCTTCGCTAAGTCTTAGCGGTTACCGAAGCTCTCGCCATCGCGGCGACGGCCACGCTGGCCTTCACCGTCACGGTCACGACGACCGCGGAAGCTGTTGTCACCATCGCGACGACCGCGGAAGTTGCTGTCGCCATCGCGACGGCCACGGAAGTTGCTGTCACCATCGCGACGGCCACGGAAGTTGCTCTCGCCATCACGACGACGGCCTTCGTTGCGGTAACCGCCACGACGCTCATCACGACCACCGTCACGGCCGCCTTCACGGCGCGGACGCGGTTCGATCACTTCGTTGGTGCGCTCGGCGGACAGCGGACGGCTGCGAACCATCACAGTCTTCAGCTTGGTCAGCACGTCGGCAGGCATGGCCGCCGGCAGTTGCACCAGGGAGTGTGCATCGTGCAGACGGATCTGACCGATGTAGTTGCTCTCCAACTGGATCTCGTTGGCGATGGCGCCGACGATGTCCTTCACCTGGGTACCGTGTTCACGGCCCACTTCCAGGCGGTAGGTGTCCCACTGGATGTCCGGACGCGGCTTGCGCTCACGACGCTCACCACGCTCGCCACGCTCACCGCGTTCACCACGCTCGCCACGCTCACTGCGCTCGAAACGGGGAGCCGGGTCGGCTTTCGGCTTCAGCGGCTTGCTGCGCTGGCGCTGGAACAGCAGGGCCGCAGCCAGTTGCTCCATGGTCAGTTCGTTCTGCTCCGCCATCTCCTGCAGCATGCCGGTCATTTCGGCCAGGTCGGTCTGGGCGACGCATTCGGCCAGCTCGATGCTCAGTTTGGCGACGCGGTGTTTGCCCAGCTCTTCTGCGGTCGGCATCTCCATCATTTCGATGGTGCCGCCGGTGGAGCGCTCGTAGAAGCGCAGCTGACGCAGTTCGCGCGGACGGGCAAACAGGATCGCTTCACCGCTGCGGCCGGCACGGCCGGTACGGCCGATACGGTGCACGTAGGACTCGGAGTCCATCGGCAGGTCGAAGTTCAGCACGTGGGTGATGCGCGGAACGTCCAGACCACGGGCCACAACGTCGGTGGCGATCAGGATGTTGATCTTACCTTTGTGCAGCTGGGCAACGGTGTGCTCACGCTGCTGTTGGCTCATGTCGCCGTTCAGGGCGGCGGCCTTGAAGCCCAGGTTGTTCAGGTGGTTGGCCAGCTCCATGGTGTCGTTACGGGTACGTACGAACACGATCATGGCGTCGTAGTCCAGGGTCTCGGACAGACGCTCGAGGGCGGTCAACTTGTTCAGGCCGGACACTTTCCAGGCCTTCTGCGAGATGTTGGCTTTCTGAGTCCGGTCAGACGCGATTTTCACGTGTTTCGGATCTTTCAGGAAACGCTCGGCAATGCGGCGGATCTGGGTCGGCATGGTGGCGGAGAACAGCGCCATCTGGGTTTGATCCGGCAGGTGCTCCAGGATCCACTCGATGTCTTCGAGGAAGCCCATGTTGAGCATCTCGTCCGCTTCATCCAATACACAACACTGAATGCTGTCCAGCTCGATGCTGCCACGACGGATGTGGTCCATCAGACGGCCAGGGGTTGCAACAACAACCTGGGTACCGCGCTCGAGGTCGCGCAGCTGAGGGCCGTAAGGCTGGCCACCGTACAGGGTGGTTACGCGCAGGCCTTTCATATTGACGGAGAACTCTTCCAGGGCAGTGGCCACCTGGATCGCCAGTTCACGGGTCGGGGCCAGTACCAGCATCTGTGCGGCACGTTGGCGGGGGTCAATGCCAGCCAGAGCAGGCAGACCGAAGGCGGCGGTTTTACCGGTACCGGTAGCGGCTTCACCCAGGATATCGTGACCATCCAGCATAAAGGGGATGGCTTGAGCCTGAATCGGGGTCGGGGAAGTGAAGCCCATAGAGGCAAGGGCGCTCAGCAGCGACTCGGGCAGACCGAGGCTGGAAAATTCAACACTGTTAGACATTAGGTGCTCTGTATTGGGGCAGGGGGGGGCCCTGCAAAAATAGTGAGAGGTGAGAGCCCAGAGACGGTCCCAAAATTAATGAAGTCGTCTGGCGCTGGTCACCCCCGATTATCAAGCCCGACAGGCATGGATGAATAAGAGGTCGAACTTGAAGGCGCGTATTATACGGGCAAATGCAGATAACGCAAGGGGGCTGGCGGAAAATCAACCATTATCCCCTCGTTGCCGAGAGCGGTTCAGTGCGTCAATCCCTCCTGAACCACAAGGCAATCAAAGACCTGGGCCTGCATGTCCGCCGGCCAATGGTGCCAGCCCCCTTTGCGCAGCAGGGCATCGATAAAGTCACTTTTGCTGGCAATCCTCTCCCAGACCTGAGGCAGAAACAGGGCCTGGCGCCCGCCCTGTTTCAGGATCAGGCCGTCACCGGGGCTGAGGGCGGCCTCCAGCTCATCGCGGTGGCGGGCGGGCAGGGGCCGCTTGGGGCCCAGCACGCTGATGCTGATTTGGCTGCGCGCCAGTTCCGCTTCACTTAGGGGCGGGAAGCGGGGGTCGGCAAAGGCGCACTGGCGTGCCAGATGGGCGATGCTGTGGGCCAGGGGGCGGGTGTTGTTGGTGGCACCAATGCAGCCCCGCAGGGCGTCATCAAGATGCAGGGTGACAAAAAGGTCTGCCACCTCCTCCCCCAACGCCAGTGAGGGCAGGGGTTCGGCGTGCCAGGCGGAAGCGATGCTGGCGCGGGCCAGGGCCAGCCAGCGGCGCTCCTCTTCAGCAGAGGGCGAAAGCGGCATAACCCACCACCCGGTTTTTATCCCCACTGACCTGCGCGGAGTTGCCCCGGGCCAGCAGGTGGGCCCGTCGTCCGGTGCGTCTGGCCCAGCACAGTGCGCCGTTCAGCGGGTAGGCGCCGCAGGCCTCTTCACCCAGCAGATCGTCACTGAGTGCAAGGATCCGGGCGATGGTGTGCTGGTCGCGCTGCTCCGCTTCGCGCTCGGTCAGGAAATGGCTCATGTCGCTGCTGATGATCAGCAGGTCTTCCGGCTCCATCAGCGTGGTGAGGCAGTCCGCCAGGGTTTCGGAGCGGATGGCGCCCACCACCATGGGCAGCAGCAGGCAATCGGGCAGGCGGACCTGGATAAAGGGCAGCTGCACCTCCAATGCGTGCTCCCGGGCGTGGGCCAGGTTGTCGATGCGACTCTCAAACTGGCCGTCAAGCCGCTGCAGGGTGTCGGTGTCCAGCGCCACCCGGCCAAGGGGGGTCTGGTAATGGGTCCAGTCCGGCAGAGCGATGCCCCGTACCGCCTTGGTGTGGGCGGGGCCCATCAGGATCACCCGGTGTATCCCCTGTTCCGGCAGCGTGAGATAGGCTTTGGCGGCGATGGCCCCGGAATAGAGGTATCCGGCGTGTGGGACGATCAGCCCCTTGGGTGGGCCGGGCAGGGCGGGTTTGGGCTGGCTCAGCAGCAGGTCAACCTCGCGGGCCAGTTCGCTGGCTTCCCCGGGGTAGAAGTAACCGGCCACAGCAGCGGGACGGATCCTCATGGTGATGCTCCCCATCGGGCTGGTTGATGGGCCCGACACTATGATTATAGGGGGCGCAACCAGGAGAGTCGGCATGACAGGCAGTACCGTTTCTACCCGCTATTGGGAAGCGTTGGAGGATGGCAGGGTACGCTGCACACTCTGCCCCCGTTATTGCACCGTCAGAGAGGGACATCGCGGCGTTTGCTTTGTTCGTAAGGCGGAACAGGGGGAGATTGTCATGACCAGTTATGGCCGCTCCTCCGGCTTCTGTATCGACCCCATCGAGAAGAAACCCCTGAACCACTTTCTGCCGGGCACGCCGGTGCTGTCGTTTGGCACGGCCGGGTGCAACCTCACCTGCCAGTTCTGCCAGAACTGGGACATCAGTAAATCCCGCGAAATGGACACTCTGGCGGGTCAGGCGACGCCGCAACAGCTGGCCCGAACCGCAGACCGGATGGGCTGTCGCAGCATCGCCTTTACCTATAATGACCCGGTGATCTTTATGGAGTACGCCCTGGATGTTGCCGAGGCGTGCCGCGATAAGGGGATACTGAGTGTTGCGGTGACGGCGGGCTACATCAATCCGCTGCCCCGGGTGGCGTTTTTCGCCGGCATGGACGCCGCCAATGTGGACCTCAAAGGGTTTACCGAGGCGTTTTACAAGCGGGTGTGCGGCGGGCATCTTGAGCCGGTGCTGGATACCTTGCGCTACCTGCGCCATGAAACCTCGGTGTGGTTCGAGATCACCACTTTGCTGATCCCGGAGTTGAATGACAGCGACCGCGAGTTGCACCAGATGGCCGCGTGGATCCGGGATGAGCTGGGGCCGGATGTGCCGCTGCACTTCTCCGCCTTCCATCCCGATTTTAAGATGCTGGACCGACCGGCAACCCCCCCGGCGACCCTCACCCGGGCGCGGGCCATTGCCCGGGAGGAGGGGCTGCATTACGTCTATACCGGCAATGTGCATGACCCCGACGGTGGCAGCACCTGGTGCCCGGCCTGCGGTGAGCGGCTGATTGAGCGGGACTGGTATCAGCTGGGGGAATGGAAACTGCGGGTTGATGCCGGAGGCGGCGGTCGATGCGGGGCTTGTGGTGCGCCTGTCCCGGGCCGGTTTGAATCCCGGCCCGGTCAATGGGGGCGTCGTCGCGTCCCGGTCAGGGTGGGAGATTAACCGGATTCCAGCGCGGCGGTTTCGATCTCCAATGCCCGGGCTCTGGCCGGTCGGGCGGAGAGACGGGCCCTGAACGCTTCCGCTCTGGGGGTCAGTGGCTGTTTGAACGCGGTGGCCCAGCTCAGGGTGTGGGCCAGGAACAGGTCTGCAACGGTGAGGGTATCGCCCAACAAAAAGCCCTGTTCCGGAATGCGCTCCTCCACCTCATTCAGCGCCTTGGCAAACTCCCACTGGGCGGTCTCAAGCACCGCGGGTACCCGATGCTCCGCCGGCAGGGCAAATTTGTGTTTGCCCATGGTCCAGAGGGGTTGCTCCAGCTCGCTCAGTACGTAGCACAGCCAGAAGTCGTGGCGACCGTCCTCGGCGCTGCCGGGGGATGGCAGCAAGCGCCCTTCGCCGTAGCGTTTGGCCAGGTAGAGCGCAATGGCGCCGGATTCCGTCAGGGTCAGATCATCGTCGGTGAGGGCCGGGATTTTGCCTGCGGGATTAAGGGCGAGAAACGCCGGACTGCGGTGCTCCCCTTTATAGCCATTGACCAACTGGTACTGCCACGGCAGCGCCAGCTCTTCCAGCAGCCAACTGATCCGCAGCGAGCGGGACTTGGGATATCCGTACAGGGTGATCATCGTCATCTCCTTATGAGGGTACCGCTCAGAACCTAGCAGTTCAGGCGGCCGGTTGCCATTGAGGTCGCCGGGAGGGAGGGGTAAGGTGGGCGCATTTCCGGTTCTGATGATGGCACCATGACACTGCAACACCTGCTCGCCTCCCTCAATATCGATTACCACGCCTACGAGCACCCGCCTCTGCACGATTGCAGTGAGGCGGACAGGCTGGCCCTGGCGCGGGATGGCCAGCGCACCAAAAACCTGTTTCTGAGGGACAACTACGGCAAGCGCCACTTTGTGCTGGTCACCACGCCGGAGAAGCAGGTGGATCTGAAAGCCCTGTCCCGCCAGATGGGGGTGTCGCGCTTGGGGTTTGCTTCCGCCGAACGGTTGCAGCGCTACCTGGGGATTCAGCCGGGAAGGGTGTCGTTGCTGGCACTGGTGAACGACCCGGAGCAGGCGGTCACCCTGTGGATTGATGAGGCGATCTGGAACGATAAGGGGCTGCATTGCCACCCGTTGGACAACACCCGGACCTGGGTACTGATGCCCGAAGACATCCAAACCCTGCTGGCGCACTGGGGCCGTCCGCTGACGTTGCTGGCAATACCGGAGCTGGACGCCGAATAAACGTCGCCCCGGCGAACCGGGGCGATGTCAGGATCAGTCGACTTGATGTTCGAGCTGATTGTGCTGGGCCTGGGCCAGCTGAGGGGCACCGGCCGGTGCCGATTGCGCGGCGGCGCGGGTCTGCTCATTGACCTGGTAGATTTTGGACGTCGCTTCCAGATCCTTCTCATTGCTGATGCTGGCAATGGTTTCGCGGTTCTTCAGGAACTGGCGCAGGTCACCCACGATGCCCTGCAGCTCAGCGTCGTCCGCCCGCATCTCCAGAATGTGTCGCGCGTACTCCAGGTTACGGCTGCCGATGCCGGCAAAGGTGGAGCTGACCACGCGGGAAACGATAACCCAGGGGGTCATGGAGGAGCGCACGACGGTGTTTTCTGACTGGGTGGAGTCGTAAACGCCGGTACCGGTAGAGACCCGTGACTCGGTAAAGGTGCCCTCGCACTTGAAGTACACCAGCAGGGATTCAAACTGAATCTCGCCCCAGAACACGTGAGCGAAGTTGGCCAGCAGGCGGCCAAAGGCGGCAAACAGCATCAGCGCCATCGCCAGATTGGCAAGACTGCCCAACTGGGAGGCCAGTGCTACGGCGGTGTCGAGATTCATCCGGCTCTGGCTGGCTTCGGTGGCCAGCATCAACAGGGCCGTTACCGGCTCAATCGCCAGATACAGGGTGATGGCCGCCGCCAACAGCAACAGCTGGCCAATCACGGTGCTGGCGATGCGCAATCCCTTAACCAGGCTGGTGGGGGTCTTGGTCAGTGCCACCGGCTGGGTTTCCTGGATCATCTCACCGTAGAACGACCCCTTACCGTCGGCCTGCTCCTGCAGATGAGGCTGCAGCGCGCGGTATACCCGGTTGGGCACCTCTTTGTGGCGGCGGTTGGCCATCACCATGGAGTCAATATTGATGAAGATCTCCCGGGGATGAACCGACTCCTGCCAGTTGTCACGCAGCTCCGCCACTTCGGTAACCGGCTTGGCTTCGCGGCTGCGCAGGCTGGTGAGGGTGATCAGCAGGCCACAGCTGATCAGCGCCAGCGCAATCAACACCCCCAGCCACAGCGCGTTGCTGTACTCGGCGGCGTAGCTCTGCCAGATGGTGTAGGTCTCCAGCGCACTGCGGCGCATCTGCTCCACCGGCCCCTGCCATTCGGCAAGTCGGCGGGCGAAGGACGCGTTGTTATTCAGGATGGTTTGCAGGCCCCAGGCGATGCCGACCGGCGCGATGATGGCCAGCGCCAAAGTGCGGGCCAGTTTACCGGACCCCTCGGACTCGACGGTGCGGGCCACTTCGCGACTGATGGGGCGCCCGGCCCGATACCATACCGCCACCAGGTAAAGCAGCAGAAGGGAGGTGAAGATCGGCAGCATCAGCGGACCGGTCTGGCCGGCCAGGCCGGTGCTGGTGGTAAACCAGGCCAGGGCAAAGCAGGTCAGCCCGAGCAGGGTTTGCGCCAGTGCCCCCGCCAGGCGCTGGGCCAGGTTACGGATGGGGTAGGGCACAAAGGTCAGGCGGGGGAAGAGGGTATGGAGCAGTCGGGCCACCAGGCCAAGGGGTTCGGCGAAGGTGAGGTTCTTGCGGCCCACCAGCATCTGCTCAATCTGGTCGGCATTGTAGGCCACGTCGTTTTGCTCGCGAGCGGCGCTGTCGGACTCGGATTTGGCGTTGTTAAAGGCCAGGGAGGTGGGCACGGAGCGACCCACGAAAAAGCGCAGCACCTGCATGATGCCACTGCCACAGGCCCATAAGCCATTGGCCAGGAGGATAAAGCCGGCGACGGCAATCACCCAGCCGGTGACCGGATTGTGTTGAACGGCTTGTGCCACCTGAAGCAGAAGAATCAGCCCCAGCAGGGCCACGATAAGGCCCCGGACGGTGCGAACGGCACCTTCGAGTTTAAATGGATTGCGGATCCCAAGATCCAGCGAGCCATGTTCATAAGCCATGAAACGTCCTTTCTGCATGGTGTCGAGCAATCCCGCCCATTACGGATCCTCATGCGGAAAAGCTGCCTGGTGAGTTGCATGAGAACCTGGGTAACCGACTGTCGACAAAGTGTTTTTGGTGGCAGCGTTACAGTTCGAAGCATCGGATTCTACACAAGCTAACGGCCCTTTATTAGCAAAATGTTTCCGTTAAGTCGGTTTCTTGGATCGGAGTCGAAAATTGGTTTGTGCTACGGCTTTATGCCCTTGCTGAACCACTGAGCATTGATGAGTGGGCAGGGGGTTTGAGGTGGGTGGCGTTTTGAATGAGCAAGGCGATATACAGAGCCTGAAGTGAAGGCGCAAGACTGTCTCAGCCCTTGTCATCTGCAAGAGGCTATGAATGACCAACGCTCCGTGCGCCACAGGCGCACGCTACGGCAAGAACGAAAAAGCCCCGAACCGAAGTTCAGGGCTTGTTTTAGCCATTGTCGCCTGCGGCAGGCTTTGAATGACCAACGCTCCGTGCGCCACAGGCGCACGCTACGGCCAGAACGAAAAAGCCCCGAACCGAAGTTCAGGGCTTGTTTTAGCCATTGTCGCCTGCGGCAGGCTTTGAATGACCAACGCTCCGTGCGCCACAGGCGCACGCTACGGCCAGAACGAAAAAGCCCCGACCTTTCGGTCAGGGCTTATCTGTATGGTGCCTCGTCCCGGAGTCGAACCAGGGACACGCGGATTTTCAATCCGCTGCTCTACCAACTGAGCTAACGAGGCATCTTGGTTGTCGCTTGCTTGGCGACGGAGCGCTATTAAACGGATTTTGCCGTGGCAAGTCAACTCGATTTTTGCCGATTGCTTGAAAGATGCGCAGAAGTGCAATAACTGCGCGGGTTTGGTGTTGTTCTTAACCGGATGGCCGGGTGTTTGAGGCGGTGGACGCCACTGAGGGGATGATAATGGAGGGGAAAGTGGGGCTCGGGTTCGGTAACGTAGAGGGAGGATCTCGGAAGAAAAACCAGAAACTGTGATGAAAAATGGAATGTGCCGATTCTCGTTGTTGTGGGTGTTGTTGCTGGCGGGATGCGGGGGGCCGACTCTGGCACCTCTGCCGCCGGACGGCGTTATCCTGGCCTTTGGTGACAGCCTGACCCAGGGGGTGGGGGCGGGCAAGGGGGAGGATTACCCTTCGGTGCTGGCGGCGCTGTCCGGGGTTCAGGTCACCAATGCCGGGCGCTCCGGTGAGCAGACGCCGGAGGGGCGGCAACGGCTGCCCGGCGTGCTGGCGGACGCGCAACCCGACTTGTTGCTGCTTCTGCTTGGCGGCAATGATGTCCTGCGCAATCGTTCGCCGGCGAGCATCAAGTCGAATCTTGCCGCGATGATTGAGATGGCCCGGGGGCAGGGCACTCAGGTGGTGCTGATTGCCGTTCCGGAGAAGGCGCTGTTTTCCCGCTCCGCCCCGCTCTATCGGGAGTTGGCAGAGGAGCAGGGGGTGATGCTGGTGGAGGAGCTGGTGGGCGAGCTGTTGCGCACTCCGGCCTACAAATCGGATCCCATCCATCTCAATGCCGAGGGGTATCGGGTGCTGGCAATGGAGCTGGATAAACGGTTGCGGGCGGCCGGCGCTTACTGACCCAAACAACGACTGCTCCAAACAACAACGCCCCGCATTGGCGGGGCGTCGGTTCGTCAGCCCATCAGGCTTCCGGCGGCTTGTAGCCTTCGATGTGGATCTCTTCCCCTTCGAACAGGAACTTCACCATGTTCTCTTCCAGCATCTTGCGGTGCTCGGGGTTCATCATATTGAGCTTGTGCTCGTTGATCAGCATGGTTTGCTTCTTCTGCCACAGACTGAAGGCTTCCTTGGAGATGTTGTCAAACACCCGCTTGCCCAGCTCGCCGGGGATCAGCTGAAAGTCCAGGCCTTCGGCCTCTTTGTTCAGGTATTGGCAGAATACGGTACGTGCCATGGTATGAAATCCTCACTTGGGTGATAGCGCAGTTATACCAGATGTGGTCTGCGCCATCTATGCAGGGTCTGTGTGGGTATTGCGCAGCTCCGTCAGCAGGCGTTCGGTTGGCGCTGCCAGTCCGATGCGATTCTCCTCCTGCAGGGAGAACCACTGTCCCGGGTGTTCGGCCACCTGGGCAAGAGGCTGGGACAACTCCACCAGCACCGGCTGGATGTCCAGATGGTAGTGGCTGAACGTGTGGCGAAATGCGGTCAGCATCTGCGGCGCGGTTTTGGCCCGAAGCGGTGACAGCGCGCGGTTGAGCGAACTCTTGTCGTTGTATTGTGGCGGGCACCAGAGTCCGCCCCAGATGCCGGCACCGGGGCGTTTCTCAAGGTAGATCTCGCCCCGGTGGCGAAGCAGCAGCAGAAAGCATCCCTTAACCGGTTTCTCCTTTTTTGGCTTTTTCCCGGGAAAGTCGCTCTGACGGCCCAGAGCAAACGCCTTGCAATCCTGGCTGACCGGACAGGCCGGGCAGTTGGGACGACTGCGGCTGCAGTGGCTGGCGCCCAGATCCATCATCGCCTGGTTGTAGGGTTGCACCTGCTCGGTGGGGGTCAGGCGTCGGGTCAGATCCCACAGTTGGTTTTCCACCGCCTTGTTGCCCGGCCATCCCTCAATGGCCTGGTGACGGGCCAGTACCCGTTTAACGTTGCCATCAAGGATGGCGTGGGGCTGATCCAGAGAGAGGCTGAGGATGGCGCCGGCGGTGGAGCGGCCAATGCCGGGGAGGGCCATCACCTGTTCAATGTCGGTGGGAAAGGTCCCGCCAAACTGGTCCCGAACCGTTCGCGCGGCTTTGAGCAGGTTGCGGGCCCGGGCGTAGTAGCCCAGCCCGGTCCACAGGTGCATCACCTCGTCATCTTCGGCGTTGGCCAGATCAACCAGGGTGGGAAACCGTTCGGTGAACTTAAGGTAATAGGGGATCACCGTGGTGACCTGGGTTTGCTGCAGCATGATCTCTGACAGCCATACTCGATAAGGGGTACGGTTTTGCTGCCAGGGCAGGTCCTTTCGTCCGTGCTGGTGGTACCAATCCAGCATCCGCTTGGCAAAGCTACCGGTGTTCGCTTCCATCAGTGAGCAACCTAAAATACAATCACGCGTTTTTCGGGGCGCCCAGTGTAGCGTCCGGTCCACAGAGCGAGAAGATCCAGATGAGTGACGAGCAAAAGCCGACGCAGCCGGTCGAGGAGCTGCGCCAGCGCAAGATCCGCTCCTTCGTCAAGCGCGAAGGGCGCATGACCAAAGGCCAGTCCCGTGCCATGGAGCAGTACTGGCC
>CAZWED010000035.1:0-15320 GCA_964632645.1 uncultured Ferrimonas sp.
TCTATCGTCCAGATTGACCGAGGCAACTTTCACCGCAACAGGATCGCCTATCTGATATATCTGACCGGAGTTTTCACCAATCAGACGCTGACGCTGCGGGTCGTACTGGAAGTAATCGCTGCCCAGACTGGAGATGTGCACCAGACCATCGATATGCAGGTCCTTCAGGCGCACAAACAGGCCGAAGCTGGTGACGCCACTGACCACCGCCTCGAAGCTGTCGCCGACGTGATCCAGCATGTACTCGCACTTCAGCCAGTCGGACACATCACGGGTGGCATCGTCGGCACGGCGCTCGGTCATGGAGCAGTGTTCGCCCAGTTCCACCAGCGGCCCGCTGTCGTAACCGAACGCCCCGTCCGGCTGCAACACCTGAAGCGGCAGTTCCGGCGCTGCCTGCTTGTTCAGCAGGTAACGGATCACCCGGTGCAACACCAGGTCGGGATAACGGCGGATCGGCGAGGTAAAGTGCGCGTAGCTCGGCAGTGCCAAACCAAAGTGGCCGATGTTGTCCGGGCTGTACACCGCCTGCTTCATGGAGCGCAGGACCATGGTCTGGATCAGCTCCGCGTCGGCGCGTCCCTCGGTTTTCGCCAGCAGCTGAGCGACGTCCTGCGGGGTCGGCTCGTCACCGCCCCCGAGGAACAGCCCCTGCTGTCCGAGGAAGTCCCGCAGGGTTTCCAGCTTCTGGGCAGTCGGGCCTTCGTGCACCCGGTAGAGGACTTCCCCCTGGTGCTTCTTGACGAACTTACCGGCCGCCACGTTGGCCAGGATCATGCACTCTTCGATCATCTTGTGCGCGACGTTGCGGGTGCGCGGCACAATGCGCTCAATGCGACGCTCGGCGTTAAAGAGGAACTGGGTCTCCTCGGTTTCCAGCACCAGGGCGCCACGTTCCTGACGGGCGTGATCCAGGGCGTGGTACAGACGGTTCAGCTCTTCCAGGTGGGGGAACACTTCGGCGTACTGATCAATCAGCGCCTGGTCTCCCTCCAGCATCGCCGCCACTTTGGTGTAAGTCAGGCGCGCGTGGCTGTGCATCACCGCCGGGTAGAACTCGTAGCCGGACAGCTTACCGGCGGCAGAGACGGTCATCTCGGCCACCATGCAGAGACGGTCAACGTGCGGATTGAGTGAGCACAGGCCGTTGGACAGCTTCTCCGGCAGCATCGGGATAACCTGGGCCGGGAAGTAGACGGAGTTGCCCCGGGCCAGCGCTTCGCCATCCAGGTGGGTGCCCGGACGAACGTAATGGCTGACGTCGGCAATCGCTACGTAGAGGCGCCAGCCGCCTCCCTTCTTGCGCTTGGCAAACACCGCGTCATCAAAGTCGCGGGCGTCCTCGCCGTCGATGGTCACCAGCGGCAGGTGGCGCAGGTCCTTACGGCCCTGCTTGTCGGCCTCCTGAACCTCGTCCGGGATCGCCGCGGTTTCCGCCAGCAGGGCTTCGCTGAACTGGTGCGGCAAATCGTGGCTGCGCAGGGCGATCTCGATCTCCATGCCCGGGGCCATCTCGTTACCGAGCACCTCTTTAACGCGACCAATGCCGTGGGTGTGGTGGGCCGGACGCTTGACCAGCTCGACCACGATGACCTGCCCTTCACGGGCGCCGGCGCGGCCGTCTTCCGGGATCAGGATGTCCTGGGACAGACGAGCGTCATCGGGCACCGCGAAACCGATGCCGTCTTCGTTGAAGTAGCGGCAGACGATCTCGTTGCTGCGCTCCTCAATGATGCGAACGATACGCCCCTCTTTGCGGCCGCGACGGTCCATGCCGTCCACCTGCGCCAGCACCCGATCTCCGTGCAGAACGGAGAACATGCTGCGCTCGGACAGGTAGAGGTCATCGCTGCCGTCATCCGGGCGGAAGAAGCCGAAGCCGTCACGGTGCCCAAGCACCACGCCGGTCAGCAGGTTCATCCGCTCGGGCAGGCCGTAGCGGCCTTTGCGGGTATAAACGATCTGGCCGTCGCGCTCCATGGCACGAAGACGGCGACAGAGAGCAACGTACTGGTCGCCCTCCAGGTTAAAGTGCGCCGCCAGCTCTTCTCGGGACACCGGACCGGTGTGCTCGCGCATGCGCTCGATAAGGAACTCACGACTGGGGATCGGGTTGGCGTATTTATCCGCCTCCCGTTGAAAATGGGGGTCTTGACTCATTTGACTGCCAATAATTTGAAAGTGGGTAAAAGTATAACCCGAAAGGCCATTTATCGGCCTAGGGCGGCCTGGCGCGTTTGCTCACGCACGCTGGGTGGCAATTGCTGCGCCAGTCTGCGCTTCAGCACTTCGGCTTCGTTGCGCTCCGCTTCCGTTTCAAATACGGCACGATGAAGCCAACGATACACTTCGGGATAATCCAGGGGACTGCCCTCGCCGTCCGCATAATGGCGGGCGAGAGTCAGCAAAGCCCGGTGATGGCCGAGTGAGGCGGCCATCCGGGTCAGACGCAGGCCATAAGCCTCGTCACTCACCACAAAGCGCCCTTCGAGATAGTAGCGCCCTAACTGCTCTAATGCGTCCGGCAGGCCTTGCTCCGCCGCCTGACGCAGGTAATCGAAACCGGTCTGCACGTCGGGTTTTACGCACACACCGTAAAGCTGCATATCGGCCCACAGCATCTGGTACGCCGGCAGCTTCATCACGTCGGCCCGGGCACGAATGTCCTGAACCAGCTGACAGTCATCGCGCTTAACCCGCATCAGGTGGGTGTTGGCGCGGATCATGTCCAGCAATTCTTCCTGGCCATACAGCTCCACCGCCCGCATATCTTGTGCCAGGGCGCCTGGGGCCAACAGCATCAGCAGTGTCAGTAGAGTCCGTTTCATACTCAGGTTATCGACGTGATAACGGGATACTTTAACGGGGCCCGAAGGCCCCGTTTCCAACCCTTACAACCCTTACGCGAAGGGGTGACGCAGGATGATGGTCTCGTTGCGGTCCGGACCGGTAGAGATGATGTCTACCGGCACTTCCAGCAACGCTTCGATGCGGGCGATGTAATCCAGGGCTGCCTGAGGCAGCTGATCACGCTCGGTTACACCGAAGGTGTTGTCATCCCAACCGGGCAGGGTTTCGTACACCGGAGTGGCCGCTTCGTAGCCTTCTGCGTCCATCGGCGGAACGTCACGAACGGTGCCGTCCGGCATCTGGTAACCGGTACAGATCTTCAGCTCTTTCAGGCCATCCAGCACGTCCAGCTTGGTCAGACAGAAGCCAGTGATGCCGTTGATCTGAACCGCACGACGCATGGCAACCGCATCGAACCAGCCGGTGCGACGCTTACGGCCGGTGGTGGCACCGAACTCGTGGCCTTTCACACCCAGGTGCTCGCCCACTTCGCAATCCAGTTCGGTCGGGAACGGACCGCCACCCACACGGGTGGTGTACGCTTTAACGATGCCCAGCACGTAATCGATGTGGTTGGGGCCGAAACCGGAACCGGTGGACACACCGCCAGCGGTGGTGTTGGAGGAGGTCACGTAGGGGTAGGTTCCGTGATCCACGTCCAGCAGGGTACCCTGAGCGCCTTCAAACATGATGCGCTCACCGGCCTTGCGGGCCTTGTCCAGGGTGTCGGTGACGTCAACGATCATCGGACGCAGAACTTCAGCCAGTTCCAGTGCGTCTTTCAGTACGGTGTCGTAATCAACCGCGTCGACCTTGTGGTACTCGGTCAACATGAAGTTGTGGTAGGCCAGAACCTCTTTCAGCTTGGCGGCAAAGCGCTCAGCGTCCAGCAGATCACCCACGCGCAGGGCACGACGGGCAACTTTGTCCTCGTAAGCCGGGCCTATGCCACGACCGGTAGTGCCGATGGCTTTGTTGCCACGGGCCGCTTCGCGGGCCTGATCCACCGCTACGTGGTAGGGCAGGATCAGCGGGCAGGCTTCGGAGATCATCAGACGCTCTTCCACCGGTACGCCACGCTCTTTCAGCATGGTCAGCTCTTTCAGCAGCGCTTCGGGAGAGAGAACAACACCGTTACCGATAAGGCACTTGACGTTGGAGCGGAGGATGCCTGACGGGATCAGGTGGAGGACGGTTTTGTCGCCATCGATCACCAGAGTGTGACCGGCGTTGTGGCCGCCTTGGTAGCGAACCACGAAGTGGGCCTGGTCGGTGAGAAGGTCGACAACTTTACCTTTACCTTCGTCACCCCACTGGGTGCCCAGCACAACTACATTTTTACCCATGTCTCGATCGCAGTTAGTGGTTAAAGCAGGATTCTAGCAGAAGCGGCTTGGTCAAAACACCGCCTAGGAGGAAAAAATGTAGAGGAGCACGGCCCCCGCGGTCACCAGCGCCCCGCCAATCCGGCGCAGCAGACTCACCTCCTGGGACGCCAACTCGCGCATCATCGCCTGCCACTGCCTGGGAAACAGCAACGGGCCCAATCCTTCCAGCAGCATGACGCCACCGAGTAACCACATCCAACTCACGTTCTTACACTCCCATAAAAAAGGCCCGGTCAACACCGGGCCTCTGGACGCTTTGTCGCCTTAGCGCACCTTGCTGTTCATAAACTGGAAGAACTCGGAGTCCGGCGAAATCACCAGTACGTCGTCCTTGCTGCGGAAGGAGGCCTTGTAGGCATCCAGGCTGCGCAGCAGCGCGTAGAACTCGGGGTTCTTGCCATAGGTGTCGGCGTAGATCTTGGCAGCCAGACCGTCACCCTCACCCCGCAGGGTTCGGGACTTACGCTCCGCTTCCGCCAGAATCACGGTGGCACGGGCGTCGGCACCGGCGCGAATCACTTCCGCCTTCTCCTGACCTTCAGAGCGGTGGGCACGGGCAACCGCTTCACGCTGGGCGCGCATTCGGTCGTAGATGAACTCACTCACTTCGCGGGGCAGGTTGATCTGCTTCACCCGGACGTCCACCACTTCGATGCCCAGTTCCGCGGCGTCTTCGCGGGTGGCGCGCAGCGCCTCCTGCTGAAGCTCATCCCGGCTGCCGGAGACGATCTCTTTGATGGTGCGGCTACCGAACTCGGAACGCAGACCGTTGTTGATCTTACTCTGCAGCAGCGACTCGGCAATCAGCTGGTTACCGCCCTGGGTGGCCAGGTAGAACTTGCCGAAATCGGTGATGCGCCACTTCACGTAGGAGTCGACCATCAGGTCTTTCTGCTCGGAAGTCACGAAACGGTCAGCGGCCGCATCCAGAGTCATGATGCGAGCGTTCATGGAGAACACCTGGTCAATCAGGGGCACCTTGAAGCGCAGGCCCGGCTCGTATACGCGGGTCTTACCGTCGTCGTTTTTCTGGATCACACCAAAACGCTTCACGATGGCGCGCTCGCCCTCTTCCACCACAAACAGGGAGGAGAAACCGGCAAACAGCACCGCCACCAAAAGGATCAAACTAATAGGACGCATGATCAGTTTCTCCCCTGACGAGTACGGTCGGTACGGCTGCTTCGGCCATCATCAAAGTCGTTGCGAACCGGGCGGCTCTGCTGGGCGCCAGGCACCGGCTCGGCCACTTTGTCCTGCGGCAAAGGCGCAGACTGGTTCTGTATGATCTTGTCCAGCGGCAGGTAGAACATGGAACCGCCGTCGTTGTCGACCATCACCTTGGTGGTGGAGCTGAACACCTGCTCCATCGCTTCCAGGTAGAGACGCTCGCGGGTCACTTGCGGCGCGGCTTCATACTCTGGCAACAGCGCCTTGAAGCGGGCCACCTCACCCTCAGCCTCCAGCACAACACGGCGCTTGTAGGCTTCGGCTTCCTGCAGCATACGCTCAGCGCGACCACGGGCCTGAGGATCCACCTGACGGGAGTAAGCCTTGGCTTGCTGAACGTAACGCACCTCGTCTTCCTGCGCCGCAATGGCGTCATCAAACGCGGGCTTCACCTCTTCCGGCGGACGGGCTTCCTTAAAGGCCACGTCAACCACCACCAGGCCCATGTCGTAGGTCTCAATGATGTCTTCAAGCTCGGCCCAGGTGTCACGACGCACTTTGTCACGACCCACGGTCAGGATGTTATCCATGGTGGTGTGGCCGATCACATAGCGCAGCGCGCTGTCCATCGCTTCGCTGAGGGACTGGTCAGGACTGGTTACCGAGAACATGTATTTTTTCGGATCGGCGATGCGGTACTGCACCTCCATCTCAACCCGTACCACATTCTCATCCTGGGTCAGCATCATGCCGGAGGCCGTCAGACGGTTTACCCGCTGAATGTTGACCGGATAGACGGTGTCCACAAAAGTGGGTTTCCACTTCAGGCCGGGCTCAACCAGATCGTGATACTGGCCAAAACGCAGTTTCACGCCGCGCTCCGCTTCCTCGATCTTGTAGAAGCCGGAGAACGCCCAGATCAGAACCAGGCCCAGCAGGACCAGCCCCGCACCCAGACCGCTGAACTGGTTGCCACCGCCGAAACGGGAGGAAAGTTTGCGGAAGACCTCATCCAGATCCGGCGGACCCTGGTCTTTGCCGCCTCGGTTGCCCCAGGGGTCTTTGCCTTGATTGCCAGGCTCATTCCAAGCCATTAACACTGCTCCATTTGATGGGATTCGGTAACTCTAGCTAATTTATCAGCCAATTACATGAGGATAAAGTCGGACAACTTACCCTCAGAGGCTTTCAGCATCCGTTGCCAGTCTCGCTCAGGCAGCCTTAACTGAACCTGAGTGTGACCCTGTTCATCGTAGTCCGTCGCCACCACGGCGTTGAGTTCATAGCACCGGGACAGCCAACGGCCAGCGCTGGGAGGCAGGCTCAGGGTGAGTTCCACCATGGCATTCCCCAGCAACTCTGACAACGCATCAAACAACAACTCGATGCCCACATTGTTACGGGCGCTGAGCCACACCCGGATCGGTGTGCCTTCATCATCGCGGTCGATTCGGGCTTCCGCGTCTTCCAGCAGATCCAGTTTGTTATAGACCAGAAGGCTGGGCACTTCGTCCGCCTCGATCTCCTCCAGCACCGCGTTCACCGCTTCCACGTTTTCCGGTGCGCGCTCATCGGCCGCATCGATAACGTGCAACAGCAGGTCCGCTTCCCGGGTTTCGGTCAGGGTGCCCTTAAAGGCCGCCACCAAATCGTGGGGCAGATGGCGAATGAACCCGACCGTGTCTGCCAGCACCACCGGCCCCACGTCTTCCACCTCGATGCGGCGAAGGGTCGGGTCCAGCGTAGCGAACAGCTGGTCTGCGGCGTACACACCGGAATCGGTGATGCAGTTAAACAGCGTGGATTTTCCGGCGTTGGTGTACCCCACGAGGGACACTGTGGGCACTTCCCGACGCTGACGGGCCCGACGCCCCTGCTCCCGCTGACGGGACACTTTCTCGAGGCGACGCAGAATCGCTTTGATCCGCTCCCGCAGCAGACGTCGGTCGGTTTCCAGCTGGGTTTCCCCGGGGCCACGCAAGCCGATACCGCCTTTTTGACGTTCAAGGTGGGTCCAGCCGCGAACCAGACGGGTAGACAGATGACGCAACTGAGCCAGCTCCACCTGCAGTTTCCCTTCGTGGGTGCGGGCTCGCTGGGCAAAGATGTCGAGGATAAGGCCGGTGCGGTCAAGCACCCGACAGTGGCAAATCCGTTCCAGGTTGCGCTCTTGAGCGGGACTCAGCGGGTGATTGAAAATCACCACTTCGGCCTGCTCAGCCTGGACTACGGCGGCAATCTCTTCCGCCTTACCGGTACCACAGAAAAATTTTGGATGGGGACTGGAACGCCGTCCTGTGACAATGCCACAGGACGTTACCCCGGCGGAGCTCACCAGTAGCTTGAGCTCCTCCAGGTCCTCCCGTTCACCTTCGGCCGAAAAGTCGATGTGGACGAGAATCGCGCGTTCGCCTGCTTCATACCGCTCAAACAAGCAAACTTACTCCTGACGGGCGATCAGTGATTACCGTTGTCGCCACTGTCGTTGGACTGGTAACCGCCCTGACCACCATGGCTCGGGCCGCTGTGGCCACCCATGTTGAACGGACGACCGGGCACTACAGTAGAGATGGCGTGCTTGTACACCATCTGGCTGACCGTGTTCTTCAGCAGGATGACAAACTGGTCAAAAGATTCGATCTGGCCCTGCAGTTTGATGCCATTTACCAGATAGATAGAAACGGGAACACGCTCACGGCGCAGCGCGTTCAAAAACGGGTCTTGTAAAGATTGCCCCTTAGCCATTCGAGTTTCCTTATTAAAATTGTATTACTTATCAACGAAGTGATATACGCGTGCAACACCCATGCGCGCCAGTTACTTATAGCTCAAACGAAAGTTCAAGGCTAACTTTTGTAACACTTCGCCTACATTATCATCGTGCTCGGAACTGAGCCAGTGCAGCCCGTCCCAGCCCCGTAACCAGGTGATCTGTCTCTTGGCCAACTGACGGGTCGCTGCGACCCCTTTGGCCACCATTTCCTGATGGTCAATCTCTCCCTCAAGGTATGCCCACATCTGGCGGTAACCCACGCAGCGGATGGAGGGCAGACCGGGGTGGAGATCACCACGCTCATACAGGGCGCGGACCTCCGCCTCAAACCCCTGTTCCAACATCGACAAAAAACGCTGTTCAATCCGCTGATGCAGACGATCACGTTGATCGGGAACGATAGCGAATTGCGCCGTACGAAACGGCAAGGGGGGGCGTTTCTGTCGCGTCAGGGTGGTCAGAGTCTGGCCGCTTATTCTATAGACTTCAAGGGCTCGCGACAATCGCTGGGGGTCGTTGGGATGGATGCGGGCGGCCGATTCCGGATCCACCCGGGAAAGCTCATCGTGCAAGGCTTTCCACCCCTTCTCCATCGCCTCCTGCTCAATCTCGGCACGAATGGCCGGATCCGCACTCGGCAACGGTGATAATCCCTCCAGCAGTGCCTTGAAATAGAGCATGGTTCCGCCCACCAGCAGCGGGATCCGCCCGCTGGCGTGGATCGCCTTCATCTCGCGCAGGGCATCCGCAGCGAAATCCGCGGCAGAATAACTTTCGGAAGGATCCTTGATGTCGATCAACCGGTGCGGCGCCGCCGCCAGCTCTTCGGCGGTGGGTTTGGCAGTGCCGATGTCCATACCACGATAGATCAGCGCCGAATCCACGCTGATCAGCTCCACCGGCAAGTGCTCACGCAGGCGCATCGCCAGGTCCGTCTTGCCGGAGGCGGTGGGTCCCATCAGGCATAGGGCCAGCGGGCGGGTATCGGTCATCAGTCAGACTCCAAAATCGATTGCCAGGGCAGCGGTACGGTGCAGTGTTCCAGCAGGGCGTCGCCGTCGGCTTCTGCCAGGGACTGCCACTGGCGCCACAGCAGGGCGCCTTCGGCAAACTCCCGCGCCTGGCCGGCCAGCCAGTGGGCCAAGGCCGGGTAGGCGGGCACCTCGGACTCCAGCCACTGCAACAGCTCGGGGATCACTTTCGACAGGTCCGCCCGACGCAGCACGGCGGGAACCGCCCGGATCACCAGCCGCTCTCCCTGAATCACCAGTTGGATCGCCAATCGGCGTAACAGTTCATCCCGGGCCTCGATCAATGCGATCCAGCTCACATCCGCCGGCACACTGACCGGCAGAAGCAGGGGCTGCCCCACCAGGCCCTGGGGAAGACGCTCTGCCAGTTCGCGCTTCAACAGTTCACGGCCCAGTTCACTCACGCGAACCAAGCGCAACTGCTGCTCACGCTGGATCAGCCCGTGCTGGTCATCCAGAACACTCAGCCATCGCCAGCGCTGGGACAGGGCCGGCTCGGAAGGGGCGGGAGTCTGCATCAGATGGCCATAGTTGTCCACTGCCGTCCGCGTGGGGGCGCTGCCGCTGCGCAGCGGCGCCGGACGATAGGCCCCGGACTGACCGCCGTAGCCGCCACTTCGTGCCCCTTCGGAAACCGCCCGCTCCGGCCGCCAGGCCGGGGCACTGTCGTAGGAGCGAACCGGGGGTTCTGCCTCCTCGGGGGCCGCAGGCAACGACGCGCCGTCCTGCTGGCCTGGCAGTAAAGCCGGGGCCTGGTGCTGCGCCAGCCCCTGCTGCAACGCCTGCAGGATAAAATCGTGCACGTAGCGTGCCTGGTGGAATCGCACTTCATGCTTGGCCGGGTGGACGTTCACGTCCACTTCGTGAGGATCCAGGCTGAGGTACAGCACGTAACCCGCCTGACCGGGCAAACCGGCCTCCTCCATCGCCTGACGAACGGCGTGGCTCACCAGCCGGTCACGCACCACCCGCCCGTTAACATAGAAGTACTGGATGTCGGACACCCGAGCCCGCTCGTCGTCCAGCGCCAGGTAGCCCCGCAGAGCGAGATCGTCGGTGGCGCTGGTCAGGCCGAAGGCCCGCTCGGTAAAGGCTGTTCCACAGATGGCGGCCAGCCGTTGCTCCCGCTGACGCTCGTTGTTGGCCGGCCGGTACTGCCGCACCACCTTGCCGTTGTGGCGCAGGATAAAGTGGATCCCCTCCTTGGCCAGGGCGATACGGCGCAACTGCTCTTCTATGTGGGTAAATTCGGTTTTGTCCGCCTTGAGGAAGCGGCGACGGGCGGGCGTGTTGAAGAACAGATCCACCACGTCCACCGTGGTGCCCACCGGGTGTGCGGTCGGCTGGAGACGCACCGCCATCTCCCGCCCCTCGGCGTAGGCCTGCCAGGCTTCGCTGCAGTCGGCAGTGCGGGAGGAGAGGGTCAGGCGGGCGACCGAGCTGATGGAGGCCAGCGCTTCGCCACGGAAGCCAAAGCTGAGGATCGATTCCAGATCCTCCAGGGTCGCGACCTTGGAGGTCGCGTGGCGCGCCAGCGCCAGCGCCAGATCCTCCTTGTTGATCCCTTTGCCGTTGTCGCGGATCAGGATCCGTTTGTTGCCGCCCCGTTCAATTTCAACCTCGACCCGGGTGGCACCGGCATCCAGGCTGTTCTCCACCAACTCTTTAACGACCGACGCCGGACGTTCCACCACTTCCCCGGCGGCGATCTGGTTGGCCAGCTGGGGGGGCAATACTTGAATCGCCATAACGGCTCCTACAGCGTTGGGATCACCAGCTCCTGACCGATTCTGACCGTATCAGTGTTGAGCTGGTTGGCTTGCTTGATGGCGGCCACGGTGACCGAGTAACGGCGAGCAATAAGGGACAGGGACTCCCCCCGCTGCACGCGGTGAGTCTGCTGCCGTTGGGCCAGCAGCGAATCCCGGGGCGGGTTATCGCGGAAATGCGCCTGAATGGCAACCGCCAGGGCATTGGCCAGATTACGCTGATGGCCGGTGTCTTTCAGCTGGCGCTCTTCCTGAGGATTGGAGATGAAGCCGGTTTCCACCAACAGCGAGGGGAAATCCGGTGACTTCAGCACCGCCAGCGACGCGAACTGCGGCTTGCCTTTGTGCAACTGAGTCACCCGGCCCAGTTGCGACAGCATGCTGCTGGCCAGGGCCTGACTCTCCATCATGGAGTTTTCCCGCGCCAGGTCCAGGAAGGTGCGCTGCAGATGGGGATCGTCCTGGCTGGATTGCGAAATCACCTCGCCAATGCCGCGCAGTTCGGAGAGCTTGTCGTCCCGTTCCAGCCAGCGACCCATCTCGGAGTTGGCGCGGCGAAGCGACAGCACCCACACCGACGCCCCGCGAGGCTGCGGCGAGGTAAAGGCATCGGCGTGAATGGAAACCAGCAGATCCGCCTTTTTCTGACGGGCCTTGGCGCTGCGCGAGTCGAGGCTGACAAAGTAATCCCCCTCCCGCACCAGAAACGCCTCAAAGCCCGGCAGGGCATCAATCTTCGCCTTGAGCTTCTGTGCGATCGGCAGCACCACGTCTTTCTCATAGGTGCCCTTGGGCCCGATGGAGCCGGGATCTTTCCCGCCGTGTCCCGCATCAATGGCGATCACCACATTGCGGCCAGGCTGAGCGGATACGGCAGTGGGGTTGCGGCTGGTGGGCTTCAGATCCACCACCAGGCGATGATAGCCCTGTGCCGATTTGCCCAGGACCTGGATCTGATGGCTGGCTGACTGCGCCAAATCCACCACCAAACGCAGATCGCCCTCGCCCTGAGGGTTACTGGTTCGAATCCGACGGATAAGCGGTGACGCCGACTCCAGCGCCTTGAGATTGGCTTTGAGTCGGGTGCGGTTGAGATCCACCACCAGGCGGTCCGGTCCGGTCAGCCGGAAAGCGGAATACTCCGGCTTTGCCGACATATCCAGCACCACCCGGGTTTTGTCGGACGAATGGCTGATCCGGATCTGTTCCAATTGATTGGCCATAGCTGGCCCGGCCATCAGGGTGAAGCACAGCCCCATCACCCAGGCCATCATCCAGGATAGTGTCTTCATTCTTCTCGCAGTTGTGCCAGCAGGGCTTCCCCTTGCTCGCTATGGCTGGTCAGAGTGACCCGCCGCCCCTCATTCAGATACGCCAGTTCAATACTCAAATCCGGCTCTGGCAGTACGCCCTCGCCCTTACTGGGCCACTCCACCAACGCCAGGGTATTGTCGGCAAAATAATCACGGATCCCCATAAATTCAAGTTCCTCGGGATCCGCCAGGCGATAAAGATCAAAATGATACAGCTGAATCGCCCCCAGTTCGTAGGGCTCAACCAGCGTATAGGTGGGGCTCTTAACCGCACCTTGATGGCCCAGCGCCTGGACCAGACCGCGGGTCAGGGTGGTTTTCCCTGCCCCCAGTTCACCGTGCAGATGGATTACAAAGGGCGCGCTCACACGCTCGGCCAGTTCTTTGCCAAGCGCCAGGGTATCGGCTTCCGCTGCCAAAACGCGTTGAACGGATGTCATAGCACCTCTATGGATTCACCAGATGTCGGATATGGGGCAGCAGATCGGATGCCAGCATACCGCGCTGACCGTCTACCGCTGCGGCGTCGGCGGCTTCACCGTGCACACAAACACCACAACAGGCGGCCGCCACCGGAGGCAGCCCCTGTGCCAAAAGGCTGGCGATTATACCAGATAACAAATCACCGCTACCCCCTGTCGCCAGGCCCGGATTGCCAACCGGGGCAAGATAGCAATGCTTGCCGTCGTGGATCAGCGTGCCGGCCCCTTTGAGCACCACCACGCCACCATAGCGCTGCTGCAGCGCCGCCACCGCCGCAAAGCGATCCTCCTGCACCGACTCCGTGGTTTGCCCCAGCAAACGGGCCGCTTCACCGGGGTGAGGGGTCAGCACCCAGTTATCCCGTTTTTCCGGACTCCGCGCCAACAAATTGAGTGCGTCGGCGTCCACCACCAAAGGGCGCTCGCTGCGGATCGCGCCAATCAGCAGGTGACGGGCCCAGTCGCTTTGCCCCATCCCCGGCCCGACAGCAATGGCGTTGGCCCAACCCAGTTTGGCATACACCTCCATATCCACCACATCCACCCCCAGCGTCATCAGCTCGGGACGCCCCGCCTGGATCTGGGCCAGGTTATCGGGCCAGGACACCACGGCCACCAGGCCCGCCCCGCTGCGTAACGCCGCCTCGCCCGCCAGTCGCACCGCCCCGGCCATACCGGGCTGTCCTCCCAGGATCACCACTTTGCCGTGATCCCCCTTGTGGCTGTCCACCCGGCGGGGACGCAGCATCGGCAGGTAATCACTGAGGGCGCACTTAAGGACAGAGGGGGTCTCTTTCGCCAGCTCGGCGCCCAGTTGCAGAGGCGCCAGGATCAGCTCCCCCACATGGGCGGGGGCCGCCCCGGTCAGCAAACCCGGCTTCGCCCCGACAAAGGTAAGAGTGCGGGTCGCTTCCACCGCCACCGGAAGCGCCTGACCACTCTGGCCAGACAGCCCGGATGGCAGGTCCAGAGCCAATACGGGGGCGGTCTGGTGATTGATCCGCTCAATCACCACTCGCATGGATTCACTCAACGGGCCATTCAAACCTGTGCCCAGCAGGCCATCAATGACCAGATCCACATCGGGCCAACTGCCGGACAGATCCTCAAGTTGGCCGCCCTGTTCGAGAAACGCCGCTTGAGCGGTGGCCGCATCCCCGCAAAGCGGGCGCTCCGGCTCCGCCTGCATCACGGTAACCCGCTTTCCTGCCGCCCGGGCAAGCCGGGCCAGCACATAGCCGTCACCGCCGTTGTTGCCCCGGCCGCAAATCACCAGCAGGTGGGCCGCGTCAGGCCAGTGCAAGGCAACGCACTCCCAGGCGGCCTGCCCGGCCGCCTCCATCACGTCATACAGCGGGATGCCAAGCGACTCGGCCAGTTCAGGTTCACGTTGGCGGATTCGGTCCGCATGGAAAAGAGAGGAGGGCAAAAGGGCCAAGTCAGCGCGCATAGTTCAGCTCAAACCGTTGTTCAAAAACTCTACTAGACTGTAGAGGTCAAGCGACGACTCAGCTTTGCGTTAGATCGGAATTACGCTCAATAACGACAAGGAAAGTGTAACCTCATGATGCTGATTACTTTGCTGGTACTGTGCGTTACCGCCCTCGTGCTCACTTTGCCACTGCAGTCTACGCTGTTGATACAAGCGTTGATGCTGTTGGCGATAGTGATGGTGGGCATCAATCTGGTGGTGTTAATTCGCCAACCCAATGGCATGGAAAATCGTTCAGACCCCTAATTAAAAACGGCGCCCTAAGGCGCCGTTTCCGTTACATGTCATCCATTCGCATGGTGGAGTGCACGAAGCGTTGCTGCCTCACCCGCTCCGCCTGCAACAGAGACTCAATGGCGGACTTCACATCCGGGGTCGGTGCCACTTCCAGGGCATCATGAAGCAGGTCAAGCAGACTGTTTTCCAGCTCCAGAGCCAGTCCTAGCACATCCTGTTCTGTCATGGTTGCCGGCAGTTCCACCTTCTGGCAGCGCGCAACAAAGTCCTCTCCCTGAACGTTCTCAAACCAGGTATCCAGCACACGGCTTGGCGCATCTTCCAGGTAGTTGGTCAGCTTTTCCACCACCTCTTTTTCATGGATAACCATGTATTCGAGCAGCATCTTGGCCCGGGGCGAATCAGCTTGACTGACCATGCGGCGATACAGTTGACTCAACGCTGACCGGCTTTCGATCAGGTGCGCCAGAATCTCTTTAAGTTGCTGAAATCGCATAGTTTGGCTCCGAAGGACTTTGAGGTTAACGTCCGGTCAACATTTTGTATGCCTCGATTATGGAAGCCTAGACGAGGAAAAGATTTGAAGGGCGTCATCTTTTTGCCAGCACAACCCCGCGCACGATCACAGAACCGCAACCAAAACAGGAAAAGTTGTACTCGACTCAGGTAGGGGCAGTGAATGAGGGTGTCGCAGGGGGATAACAACCGGTTTAAAGAGGCTGATACGCAAAAACCACCCCGAGGGGTGGTTTTTGTCAATTTGGAGCGGCACACGAGGTTCGAACTCGTGACCTCAACCTTGGCAAGGTTGCGCT
>CAZWED010000035.1:15420-16163 GCA_964632645.1 uncultured Ferrimonas sp.
GCTTCGATTTTTACACTGTTTTGTGTGCAGAGGGGCTTCCCTAAGGTTGCGCTACTCTCTGTACCCACACTGAGCCAGTGCCGCTTCACGTTGCTTCCCGAAGGAAGACTTTGAAATTGGAGCGGCACACGAGGTTCGAACTCGTGACCTCAACCTTGGCAAGGTTGCGCTCTACCAGCTGAGCTAGTGCCGCTTCGATTTTTACACTGTTTTGTGTGCAGAGGGGCTTCCCTAAGGTTGCGCTACGCTCCGCACCCACACTGAGTCAGTGCCACTCAGGATACTTGAGCCAATCGTCCCAAGCGAGGGCGCATTATAAGCAAAAACCTCTGCCCTGCAACCCCTGATTCTTCAATTTCCGCTCGCTTGCTCAAATAGTGAAAACTTTGCGGCGATAAAACGACAGTTCCGCAATGGATTCGCGGATATCGTCCAGCGCCTGATGGCTTCCGGCCTTGGAAAACTCGTCCAGCAACGCGGGTTGCCAGCGTCTGACCAACTCCTTCACTGTACTGACATCAATGGTGCGGTAGTGGAAGTACGCTTCCAGCTCAGGCATGTACTTGACCAGGAAACGACGATCCTGTCCGACGCTGTTGCCACAGATGGGCGAGGCACCCGCCGGCACCCATTGTGCCAGAAAGGCCAGTGTCTGCCGCTCAGCTTCTGCCATGTCTACCTGGCTTGCCCGTACCCGGGCAGTCAATCCGCTGTTGCCATGAGTGCGCACGTTCCACTCATCC
>CAZWED010000036.1:0-1212 GCA_964632645.1 uncultured Ferrimonas sp.
GCGTACCCTGGATCCGTTACTCTGAGCAGCAGACCGCTGGCGTACCCTGGATCCGCTACACCGAACAGCTGACTGCCGGTGTCCCCTGGATCCGTTACACCGAGCAGCAAACCGCTGGCGTACCCTGGATCCGCTACACCGAGCAGGAAACCGCTGGCGTACCCTGGATCCGTTACTCTGAGCAGCAAACCGCCGGCGTACCCTGGATCCGCTATACCGAGCAGCAGACCGCTGGCGTACCCTGGATCCGCTATACCGAGCAGCAGACCGCTGGCGTCCCCTGGATCCGTTACTCTGAGCAGCAGACCGCTGGCGTCCCCTGGATCCGCTACACCGAACAGCTGACTGCCGGCGTGCCCTGGATCCGCACCAACGACCAGCAGCCTCAGAAGCCGCAACCGAACAACGACTCCACCCGAAACATTCCGTGGCTGAAGCCCGCCTCCGTCGCGTAACGCCGCCACGATTCAGTTAAAGGGAGAAAACATTATGATCGTTAAACTGAAGCAAGCTCTGGGTCTGTGTCCCCGCCGTAAGAAAGTGGCGTTGCCCCGCGACCTGCTCCGTCTTGAAGTGGTCACCGCAGAGCGCTGGTGGCACTAAGCCGGAAAGGAAAACGGGGTCAGCTTTCCCAGCTGACCCCGTTTTTGAGTTGAGCCCGGCGGTGCAGTTGCCGCTCCACCTGGAACAATGGCCACAGCAGCGGCCCCAGTAACAACCCTTTAAGCAACCAGCGCTGGGGCTTCATGCCCGCTTTCATCGCTTCCAGGTAGAAAAACGGTGCGGTGATCAGCACCAGTAACAGCCACAACAGCATCGGTCCCCCTTACATCAGTGGGCACAAATTGTACGCATTCTCGCCAGAGGTGAAACAAAAAGGCGCCCGAAGGCGCCCTTTTGAGAGCGGGATCACACCCCAAATCAGGGGTAGAAACGCGCTCCCTGCTCGGCCATGGCCACCAGCTTGGGTGCCGGGGCAAAACGGTCGCCAAATCGCTCCTGATAGTGCTGAAGGCGCGCCACCAGAGTCTTGGCACCCAGTCGGTCGATGTAGCGGAACGGCCCACCCAGGAAGGGCGGGAAACCGATGCCGAAGATGGCGCCGATGTCGCCGTCGCGCGGACAGGCAATGATGCCCTCGTCCAAGCAGCGCACCGCCTCGTTCAGCATCTGCACCACACAGCGTTCGGCCAGCTCGGTGTCACTCAGGCG
>CAZWED010000036.1:1222-16067 GCA_964632645.1 uncultured Ferrimonas sp.
GCTCTGGGGCTGAATGCCCAGAACCGGGTATACCGTGGCATCCACCGGCTTCTTGCCCTTGGCTTTGCCGCCGTACTGGTAGAAGCCCTTACCGTTCTTCCGCCCCTTCCGATCATCCGCCAATAATTTGGCGAAAGCGGCGGGTGCAGCAAATCGTTCTCCCAGTTCACTCTCCAAAATTGGCGAAATTTTGGCACCTACGTCAATGCCCACTTCATCCAGCAGCGTGACGGGGCCAACCGGGAAACCAAAGTGCACCAGAGCCCGATCCAGTGCCTCAACCGGCTCACCGTCCAGCAGCAGGTTGGCGGCCTCGTTCATGTACAGCGCCAGGATGCGGTTCACGTAGAAACCGGCCCCGTCCTGAACCACGATAGGCGTTTTGCCCTGCTTGCGGGCAAAGGCCACGGTGGTGGCAATGGTTTCCGGTGAGGTGCCTTTATGGGCAATCACCTCCACCAGGGGCATCTTCTCTACCGGAGAGAAGTAGTGCAGACCAATCACCTTATCGGGACGACTGGCCGCCTCGGCGATCTGGCCGATGGGCAGGGAGGAGGTGTTGGAGGCGAAGATGGTGTGTTCGCCGCAGTGCGCTTCCACATCGCGGACCATCTGGTGCTTCAGCCCCAAATCCTCGAACACCGCTTCCACCACGATGTCCACATCCTTGATGCCGTCGTAGCGGGTGGTGGTCGACAGCAGGCTCATCGCCTTATCGCGCTGCGCCGGGGTCATCTGGCGTCTCTTGACGCGCTTATCCACCTGCTTATAGCTGTACGCCAGTGCGTTTTGCAGACCCGGCTCGGCGATGTCCTTGATGCGCGCGGGCAACTTGGCTTTCAGCGCCGTGACCGAGGCGATACCGCCCCCCATCAGGCCACCGCCCAGCACCATCACCTTGCGAACCGGCAGGGGCAGAACGTCGCCGGCACCGGTCTCTTTCTTCATCTCCGTTGTGGCAAAGAAGATGGATCGCAGCGCTTCGGACTCCGGGGTCATCACCAGCTCACCGAAATGACGCGCTTCCGCCTCATAACCCGCTGCCAGCCCTTTCTCCAGGCCGGTGCGAACGCAATCAATGATCTTCAGCGGCGCGGGGTAGTTGCCCTGCGTCTTGGCCAGCACTTTTTTGCCCGCCTGGTCGAAAATCACTTTGCGACCAAACCCGGTGCTCTCCAGCAGCTTTTCCGCCCCCTGCAGATTCGGTTGAGTCTTCTTGCGCTTGCCTTTCAGGGCATAGCCCTTGGCCACATCCACCAGTACCGACAGCGGCACCGCTTCCTCAACCAGGCCAAACTTCTTGGCCTGGCGGGGACGCAGTTGACGACCGGACAGCATCATATCCAGTGAACGAGCTACCCCAACCAGACGGGGCAGGCGTTGTGTGCCACCACCGCCGGGCAACAGGCCCAGCTGCACTTCCGGCACACCCAGTACCGTTTTGTCACTGTCGGAACAGATGCGGTAATCGCAGGCCAGGGCCAGCTCAAGGCCACCGCCAAGGCAGGGGCCGTGAATCGCTGCCACCACCGGCACCTTCAGGTTCGCCAGCTCATCAAACAGCTGTTGGGCACCGCGGGAGATCTGATAGGCGTCTTCCGCGCTCTGGCAGGCCGCCAGCATGGCAATGTCCGCGCCCGCGATAAAGGAGCCGGGCTTGCCGGAGGTGAACACCACGCCCTGAATGCTGCTGTCCTTGGCAATCTCGCCCAGCAGGTCGCGCACTTCGGTGGCAAAACTGTCCCGCAGGGTGTTCATGCTCTCGCCGGGGACGTCCATGGTGATGATGGCAACGCCATCGTTGCCCACATCAAGGCTAAAGGTTTTTTCGCTCATCATTCCGCCTCCACGATCATCGCTGCACCCAGTCCACCTGCGGCACAGGCGGTGGTCAGTGCGGTGCCGCCACCACGGCGTTTCAGCTCACGGCAAACCTGGGTAATCAGGCGGGCACCGGTGGCCGCAAAGGGGTGGCCGTAGGCCAGAGAGCCGCCCATGACGTTGAACTTGGTCATGTCGATCTCACCGATCGCCTCACTGCGCCCCAGCTTCTCCTGGGCAAACTTGCGGCTGGCAAACATCTTGACGTTGGCCAGGGCCTGGGCGGCGAAGGCCTCGTGCATCTCAATGAGGTCGAGGTCGGCCAGGCTCATGCCAGCGCGCTCCAGTGCCATCGGCGTGGCGTAGGAGGGCCCCATCAGCATGTCTTCCCACACATCAATGGCGGCAAAGGCGTAGCTCTTGATGTAACCGATCGGCTCATAGCCCATCGCCCGGGCCCGGCTTTCGGGCATCAGCAGCAGGGCGGAAGCGCCATCGGTCAACGGCGTGGAGTTGGCGGCACTGACGCTGCCGTGCTTGCGGTCAAATACCGGCTTCAGCTTGGCCAGCTTCTCCAGTTGAATGTCCGCACGGATGTTGTTGTCCCGCTCGATGTAGTGCTTGTAAGGCGGCACGTGGCAGGTCATCACTTCGTCGGTCAGCAGGCCGTCGTCCCAGCTCTTGGCCGCCAGCTGGTGAGAGCGCACGGCCATCTCATCCTGGGCCTGGCGGGAGATGCCGTGGGTTTTGGCCATCTGCTCGGCGGTCTGCCCCATGGAAAGACCGGTGGAATACTCCGCGACGGCCGGCGGCACCGGCATCAGGTCCTTCAGCTTCAGCGTCTTGATGATGTTCAGACGCTGGCCCAGAGTGCGGGCCTTGTTCAGGTCCACCAGCGCGTGCGCCAGACGACGGCTGACGCCAATCGGCAGCACCGAACTGGAATCGGCCCCACCGGCAATCCCCACCTCGACGCTGCCCGCCATGATGGACTCAGCCACGTTGACGGCAGACTGGAAGGAGGTCGCGCAGGCGCGGGATACGGAGTAGGCGTCGGTGTGCACCGACATGCCGGTGCCCAGAACGATCTCCCGGGCAATGTTGGGTGCGGCAGGCATCTGCACCACCTGGCCATAGACCACCTGATCCACCACTTTGGGGTCCAGGTCGTAGCGGGCCATCAGCTCACTGACCACCATCTTGCCCATATCCAACGCACTGATCCCGTGAAAATCCGTTGCCTGACGGGCAAAGGGAGTGCGCAAACCCGCTACGATCGCAATCCGATCGCCGTTCGCGGTTTTGACCTCTTGTCGTCGACTCATCGCTGTTCCTCTCGATGGGGGCCAGACTGGGTTCAAAGTGTGATCCGCGATGGTCTGACCAGTAAAACGTGACCTGATTCTAACTTTTCACAGCCCGGTTTCAAACAGTTGTGTAAAACTGTGCAGGCAACGTGTCGCCCCGTCGCCCCTTGAATCCCGTTGCCGTCCTCGTTATAACGGCGAGTACGTTGATTTACCCAAGGTTTTTTATGAAGCCGGATTTTAATCAAGGCCGCCGCTCTCTCTCTGTTTGGATCGCCCTGCTCTACATCCCCCTCGGGATCCAGATGCTGTTCTGGATGATGGGGTTCAGTCACGTCGATTTTTCCCTGCCCGACAGCCTGATGGGCATCCCGGCGATGATCCTGCGCTACTACATCAGCATCACCGTGCTACTGTATCCGGCATTCCTGGGGTACGGTCTGTTCTATGCCCTGCACCTGAACCGGATCGGCGCGCCCGCCTGGAAAGTGGTGCGGGGCAGCCTGATCCCCTTTTTAAGTGCCGCTCCCTACCTGCTGGTGGGTGAGATACAGGCCACCTTTTCCTGACGGCACGACCCAGACGAGGATCCCATGCAGCTGGAACGACTGAATCAAATCCAACATTACCTGCAGCAAATGGTGCTGGGTCAGCCCGCCCTGGTTGAGGGGTTGCTTATCGCCCTGATCGCCGATGGCCACCTGCTGGTCGAGGGCCCGCCGGGCCTGGCCAAAACCCGTGCAGTCAAGGCGTTGGCAGACTGCATTCAGGGCAACTTTCACCGGGTGCAGTTCACGCCCGACCTGCTGCCCGCCGACCTGACCGGCACCGACATCTTCCGCCAGGAAACCGGCCAGTTCGAGTTTCAGCCCGGGCCGCTGTTCCACAACCTGATCCTGGCGGACGAGATCAACCGCGCGCCCGCCAAAGTGCAGTCTGCCCTGCTGGAGGCGATGGCCGAGGGGCAGATCACCGTGGGCAAACGCAGCTACCCGCTGCCCAAGTTGTTTCTGGTGATGGCCACTCAGAACCCCATTGAAAACGAAGGCACCTACCCGCTGCCCGAGGCCCAGCTCGACCGCTTCTTGCTGCACCTCGCCCTGGATTACCCGAACGCGGAAACGGAACGGGAGATCCTGGCGCTCTCCCGCAACGAGGCGATGAGTGCCCCGCTCAGTGCCCCCGAGCCCCTGAGCGAGGCGGAGCTGTTCGGCGCCCGCCGGCAGGCACTGGACCTCTACCTCGCCCCACAGCTGGAGGGCTACATGGTGGACCTGGTGATGGCGACACGCTCGCCGTCGCGCTATGACGACACCCTGGCCAGCTGGATCCAGTGGGGCGTCAGTCCCCGCGCCACCATCGCCCTGGAGCGCTGCGCCCGGGCCCGCGCCTGGATCTGCGGACGCGATTACGTCGCCCCGGAAGACATTCAGGCGGTGGCCCCCAATGTCTTACGTCACCGCATCCTGCTCAGCTACCAGGCCGAAGCGGAAGGGGTCGATGCCGATCAGGTGATCCACCGCATCCTCAAACTGGTGGCCGTGCCCTGATGCCGACGCCCCTCGCTTTGCCCCGTCATGGTGACGGGGTCAACCTGAACCTGCCGGAACTGCTTGCCCGGGCAGAGCACCGCGCTCTGGTGCAAAGCCACCACAGCGGTCAGGCCCGCGCCCTGATGGCCGGTGAGCGGCTGAGCCGCCTTAAAGGGCGGGGCATGGAGTTCTCCGAAGTGCGCGGCTATCAGCCCGGCGACGACGTACGCACCATCGACTGGCGGGTGACCGCCCGCACCGGAAAAGCCCACACCAAACTGTTTCGTGAAGAGCGGGAGCGGCCGGTGCTGCTGTGCGTCGATCTCGGTCAGCGCATGCATTACGGCTCCGAACTGCTGCTGCAATCGGTTCAGGCGGCCCATCTGGCTGCCCTGCTGGGCTGGCACGTCAGCGCCGAAGGCGACCGCCTCGGCGGGCTTATCCTCAGTGAACGGGGCCACCGCGAACTCAAGCCCCGCGCCCGGCGCAGTGGACTGCTGGCGCTGCTGGAAGCCCTGGTGGAACTGCACCCGCTCAACGGCAACACCGACACCGACTACTGGCACACCGGCCTGCAACGGCTGGAACGGCTGGCCCGCCCCGGCACTCTGGTGGTGGTGATCACCAACACCCTGGGGCTGGACGATGCCAGCCTGGAGCGTCTGGCCCGACTCAAGCGACACGCCGACGTACGCCTGTTCAACATCACCGACCCCCTGTTTGACCGGCTCAAAGAGACCCGGGGATTGCTGCCGGTGCGCCAGTCACAATCCGGCGTCTCCGGCTGGCTGAGCCGGGCGCGCCGCAGTGAGCTGGCCGAGCAGTGGCACCGGGCGGAACATCATGCCCTTGCCGGCATCCGCCAACGCCAGTTGATCTACAGCGAAGTGAGTGCCACCCAACCGCTCGAGCAACAGTGGCGGAGGCTGTGGTTATGAGTCGCGCCAACGCCGCCGAAGGGCTGCACGACATCATTCTGCCCGCCCAGGTTTCTCCCTGGCCCCCACTGGCCCTGTGGCTGCTGGCCGCAGGGCTGCTTATCGCCCTGCTGGCGCTCGCCCTCTGGCTGAACCGACGCCGGCATCGTCTGGCGCCGATGCGCGCCGCCCGTCAGGCCATCGCCGGTCTGGATCCCAACGCCCGGGATCTGCCCCTGCAAGTGCAGGCGCTGCTGAAACGCACCGCCCTGGCCTACGCCCCCCGCGAAGCGGTGGCAGAGCTGAGTGAACAGGCCTGGTACCGCTGGCTGGACCAACGGCTGCCCCCGGCCGAGCAGGGGCGCTGGCCAGAATTGATGGGCAACCCCTACAGTGACGCACCGCAACACGGCGGGCCTGCCCTGCTGAATCACGCAGAACGGGTACTGGCGGCGCTCGCCCGGGGACGGGAGGGCGCATGCTGAGTCTCGCTTTCCCCTGGGTCTGGCTGGCCCTGCCGCTGCCCTGGCTGATCAAGCGACAGCGCCATGCCCAGGCACGGGCGCTGCGTCTGCCGGATGCCCTGCTCGCCCGCCAGTCGCTGTCCAACGCCCCCCTGCCCCACCCCGCCTGGCGCTATCTGGCGATGCTCGCCTGGCTGCTGGTCCTGCTGGCCGCCAGCCGCCCCCTGTGGATTGGTGAGCCGGTTGCGATGAAGCGGGAAGGACGGGACCTGATGCTGGCCGTTGATCTCTCCGGCTCCATGCAGATCGAAGACATGGAACTGGGCAACCGCGTGGTGGACCGTTTCACCATGGTGCGTCACGTGCTGAGCGACTTTATCGAACGACGGGACGGCGACCGGCTGGGGCTGATCCTGTTTGCCGATCAGGCTTACCTGCAGGCCCCCCTCACCTTTGACCGCTTTACGGTGGCCCGCTTCCTTGATGAAGCGGTGCTTGGGCTGGTAGGACAGCAGACCGCCATCGGCGACGCCATCGCCCTCGGGGTCAAACGCTTTAACGAACTGGAGCAAAGCTCCCGGGTGCTGGTGTTGTTGACCGATGGCGAAAACAACGCCGGACGGTTCACCCCGGCCCAGGCCGTCAACCTGGCGCGTCAGGCCGGAGTTCGCCTCTACACCATCGGCATCGGCTCCTCCGAAGTGCAGCGTCGGGGCCTGCTGGGCGCCCGCACCATCAATCCGTCGAGCGAGCTGGATAAAGCAGAGAAAACCTTTATCGCCCTGAGCGAGTCCACTGGCGGCCGCTACTTCCGGGCCCACAGCACCGAAGAGCTGCAAAGCATCTATCAGGAGCTGGACCGGCTGGAACCCCTGGCCCGGGACGAAAGCCAATGGCGCCCGCAGGTGGAGCTGTACTACTGGCCGCTGGGCTTCGCCCTGGGGCTGCTGATGCTGCTGACCGCACGGAGGGCGTATGGCTGAGTTTCATCTGATCCGCCCCTGGGTGTTGCTGTGCTGGCTGATTCTGCCGCTGCTGGGCTGGGCCCTGATGCGCCACCAGAGCCACGCCGGGGTGTGGCAAAAACTGCTGCCCGCCCACCTGCAGCCGGCGATGCTCGACGGCGACACCCCACAGCAGCGCACCGCCCTGCCGCTCTGGCTGCTGCTCGCCCTGTTCCTCGCCATCTTTGCCCTCTCCGGGCCGGCCTGGGACAAAGAAGAGGTGCCGCTGTTTCAGCTGCAACTGGGCCGGGTGCTGGTGATGGACATGTCCGACTCCATGTGGGCCACGGACCTGCCCCCCAACCGGCTGACCCAGGCGCGCTTCAAGGCGATGGACCTGCTGCGTCAGGCCAAAGAGGGCGAGATGGCACTGGTGGCCTACGCCGGTGACGCCTTCCCCCTCTCTCCGCTGACGGAAGACCGCGCCACCCTGATGAACCTGCTGCCCGCCCTGAGTCCGGAGATCATGCCGGTGCGGGGCTCCAACCTCCCCGCCGCGCTGAATCAGGCGGACCGCCTGCTGCGGGACGCCGGTTACCAGCAGGGGGAGATCCTGTTGCTGACCGACGACCTCGCCGCCGAGCACATGGACGCCGCGTTGTCGTTTGCCTCCCGCCAGCCCTGGCCGATCCGGATCCTGGCTCTGGGCAGCGAACAGGGCAGCCCGATGAAGCGCCCCAGCGGCGAGCTGATCCGCGATCTGGACGGCTCCGTCGCCCTGGTCCGCACCCATATGGACCGGCTGGAAAAACTGGCGGCCGCCAGTGGTGGGCGACTGGTGCGCTATCGGGCTGACAGCTCCGACGTCACCGCCCTGCTCAATGCCGGTTCCCACCTGGGTGAAGAGGGGGAAACCCCATCGGAGCAACACCACAGCCAATGGCGCGACCGTGGTGGCCAGTTGTTGTTGCTGGCGCTTCTGCCCCTGGCCTGGGGCCTGCGACGCCAGGGCCTGCTCTGCCTGCTGCTGATCCCCACGCTGCTGATGCCCCGGGCCGAGGCAGCCTGGTGGCAGAATGCCGATCAGGCCGCTAAAGCCCAGTTTGACGCCGGCCAGTTCGCCAACGCGGCGCAGGGGTTTGAGGATCCCGCCTGGCGCGGCGCGGCCCATTACCGCGCCGGCGATTACGCGCAGGCGCTCGACGCCTTTGAACAGGTCGAGGGGGTGGATGCCCTCTACAACCAGGGCAACGCCCTGGCCCAGCTGGGCCAATACCCGCAAGCGGCGGAGCGATACCGTTCGGTGCTGCAGACCCAGCCCGATCACCCGATGGCCCGGGACAACCTGAAGTGGGTGGAAGAGAAGATGGCCAATGCCCCCCCGCCCGAGTCCGAGGACCAACAGGGTGAGCAGGGGGACGCCGAGCAGGACAGCGCCAACGAGCAGGGGCAACCCTCCGGCCAGAACGGCGAAGGGGAGGAATCCCCCTCCGAGTCCGGGTCGACGCCGCCCCCCGAGGCGAGTGACACCGGCGAAGAGGAGGGCGAATCGTCCCCTCAGAGCGGGCAGGACAGCGGCGCCGACGCCTCCGAACCCACCCCCAGTGGTGACGACGGGCAGGACGCGGCGGCCGAGTCCACCCCACAGGCCACCCAGCCCGATGATGGCGACAACCCCGGCGAGGACGAGCCGACCGAGGGCATGCCGACGCAGGCGGAAGAGGGCCAGCCCGGCAATGATGAACTGCAGCGCCTGTTGGACCAGGTGGTGGACGACCCCGCCCGGCTGCTGCGCAACAAAATGGAACTGGAATACGAGCGTCGCCGTCAAAGCGGCGACATCAACAGGGAGCAAACCCAGTGGTGAGTCCGACCTTAACCCGACTGCTGACCGCCGTGATCCTGATGGTTGGCCTGATCCCCGCGTCCCAGGCCCTGACCCGGCTGGAAGCGTCGGTGGATCAGAATCCCGTGGTGGCGGGCCAGTCCTTTATCCTGGAAGTGGTGGCCGATGACGACATCGACAGCAACGCGCTGGATACCTCGGCCCTGCTGAGGGATTTTGCCGTTGGCCAGACCCGGGTCAGCCGCTCCACTCAGATCATCAACTTCGATGCCCAGCGGGAAACCCGCTGGACCGTCATGCTGATCGCCCGTGAGCCCGGCAGCACCACCATTCCGGCCCTCGACATCAACGGCGTGCGCAGTGCGCCCATCCGCCTGACCGTGCTGGCCGCCGATGACCCCAGGGTTGAAGCGCAGAATCCGCTGGTTTACCTGGAAACCGATCTGGACAACCACAGCCTCTGGCTGGGGCAGCCGGTCAAGGCCACCGTCACGCTCTATCTGGGCGCCGATCTGCAGCGCGGGGCCCTTAACGCGCCCACCGCCGACAACGCCCTGATCCGTCAGCTCGGACAGGACCGGGAGTCCAGCCAGATCGTCAACGGACGCCGCTACCGGACCATTGCCCGGGATTACGTCATCGTGCCGCAAACCACCGGAGAGCTGCGTCTCCAGCCCGCCAACTTCGAAGGGGATGTGCTGGTGCCCACCGGCCGCCGCGACCTGTTTGGCCGTGCCCAGCCCCGCCCTATGGCGATCCAGGGGGAGCCGATCGTACTGACGGTCAAACCCAAACCCGCCAGTTACCAGGGCGACTGGCTCGCCGCCGACCTGGTCACCCTGTCCGACAACCTGGATGAGCAGACCGACTACCCCGTGGGGCAGCCCATCACCCGCACGCTGACGCTCACCGCCGTCGGAGCCGTCGAGGAGAACCTCGCCGAGATCGCCGTCGACGTGCCGGACAGCCTGCGCCTCTACCCCGATAAAGCGCAGCGTCAGAGCGGCGTTCAGAACGGCCAGCTGATTGCCCGTCTTGAGCAAACCATGGCCATCGTGCCGTCCCAGCCGGGGCAATACACCCTGCCGGAGGTCAAAGTGCCCTGGTGGAACGCCCGCCTTGGCCGCCAGCAGTGGGCCACCCTGCCCGCCCGCACCCTGACCATCACCGGCAGCGCCAGTGTGCCGTTGGAGCCCGCCGAGGTGACCCAGCCGCTGGCCACGCCCCAGGTGGCGGTTCAGCCGGTGGTCAGCCCCGGCCTCTGGCCCTGGGCGACCCTGGCGTTTGCCCTGCTCTGGTTGGTTACCCTGTGGTGGGGATGGCGCCGTGGCGCAGCCCCGGGCGTGGCACCCGGTCCGAATCTGCGACCGACCACCGAGCCCGACCTGTTGAAGCCGCTGCTCAAGGCGTGTCAGCACAACCAGGTGGACACCACCCTGGCCCTATTGCCGCAATGGGCCAGTCAGCGCGAAGGGGAAGCGATCAGCCTGGCGCAGATCCCCCGCCGCTACCCGACGCTGGCCAAGCCGCTGCAGGCCCTGCAGCGCAGCCAATACAGCGCCCGACCGGAAGCCTGGAACGGCAACGCCCTGGCGGACGCGCTGCGCGCCCTGGGGGAAAAGTCGCCGTCAACCGACGACGCCCCCTTGCCGCCACTGAATCCCCCCACCAGAATCAAGGTGTGACGGTCACCTGAGCGCCACCACCACAGGATGGGAAAATGTTGAACTGGCTCGGAAAGAAAACGTCGTCAGATGCGGTCTCTAAGGACATGATCAGCAAACAACGACGATATGAGACGCTGGTGCGGGCACTGCACGGCGATCTCTACCGCTATGCCTACTGGCTCTGCCAGGACGTGCCCGTGGCGGAAGATCTGGTTCAGGAGACGTTTCTGCGCGCGTGGAAAGCCCTGGATTCGCTCAAGGACGACAAGGCCGCCAAGGCCTGGCTCATCACCATCCTGCGCCGCGAGAACGCCCGCCGGTTTGAACGCAAACAGTTCGACCTGACGGACATTGAGCAGTACCAGGTGGCCGACAGCGAAGCCCCCAGCCACGAACAGCTGGCCGATCACCAGATCCTTCGCAGGCAGATGAGCAAGCTCAACCCCGAATACCGCGAGCCGCTGGTGCTGCAGGTGCTCTACGGTTTCAGCGGGGACGAGATCGCCGAGATCCTGGAGCTGAATCGCAATACCGTGATGACCCGACTGTTCCGGGCCCGCAACCAACTTCGGGACGCCCTCAGTCCCAACCAAGCATCAAGGGGCCACAGCAATGGATGAATTGGAATTTCGGCGCCGAGCCTACGCCGATCCCAATGAAGACACCGAAGCGTTTCACGCGGCCATGGGGGACGCCCCCGGCCGAGCCGAGTTTGTGCAACAACTGCAATCGATGGATCGCGAACTGGAACAGGTTCTGAAGATCCCGGTGCCGGATGACCTGGCCGATCGCCTGTTGCTGAAACAGAACCTGACCGTGCACCAGAGCCAGAAACGACGCCACCGCTGGCAGTTGGCTGCCGCCGCGTCGGTCGCCTTTGCGGTGGGCCTCTCCATGACCCTGCTGAGCCGCGGCAGTGCCGATCTGGGCCAGCACGCCCTGGCGCACGTTGCCCACGAAGCCAGCTTCACCAACGTCGTCGATGAAGACGTCGACCTCAAGGGGCTGAACACCAAACTGGCCAGTTTTGGCGGACGCTTCCGGGAACTGCCCGGCCAGGTGTACTACGCCAACTACTGCGATTTTGAAGGGATCCGCAGCCTCCATGTGGTGATGAGTTCCGACCAGGGGCGGGTTACCCTGTTCGTCATCCCCCACCAGAACGAGATGCCGCTGCCCGCCCAATTTGCCGACCAGCGGTTCCACGGCATCGGTCAGGACCGGGCCGGGGTTCATCTGGCCATCGTCGGAGACAAAACCCAGTCGCTGGAACCGGTGCTTAAACGGGTGGAAGCCGACTACCAACCGTTGTAACCGACACAAAAAAGCGGGCTCAAAGCCCGCTTTTTTACCCTTCCCGCACCATATCCAGGTGCAGCACGCCGCCGTCGTCGTAGGGTTCCGAACGGCCCACGAAGCCGAACTGCTCGTAATAGCCCTGCAGCGCCAGCTGGGCAGAGATTTTGACCCGGCGGCCGGGATACCGCTCGTCCACGCGGCTCAGACCGGCGCGGATCAGCTGCGGACCAAAACCGATGCCCCGCGCTTCCGGTGCCAGTACGATGCGTCCCAGCTTGACCGGCTCCTCCGGCACAGCCAGCAGACGCAGGTAGCCAATCAGCCGACCTTCCACGGTCGCCAACAGGTGTTCCGCTTCCTGGTCCCAGTTATCCAGATCCTCATAAAGGCTGTTCTGTTCCAGCATAAACACCTGCTCCCGCAGTCGCAGAATTTCGTACAACCGATGCCCCTCTAACGCCTCAAAGCGCCGCCATTCCAGCTCCGGTGCCGAACGCCATTTATTGGTCAACATCACACTCCTCTGTTAGCATCGTTGCGATTTTTCGAAAAGCCTCAGTGTATAACAATGATATCAACCGCAACCATGATCACCTTCTTTGCCTATCTCATTCTTTTGCTGGTGATAGGCACCCTGGCCTGGAAGGCCACGTCCACCTCCTCCGATTACATTCTGGGTGGCCGCAAGATGGGCCCGGCGGTCACCGCCCTGAGCGTGGGCGCGTCCGACATGTCGGGCTGGCTGTTGCTGGGTTTGCCCGGCGCCATCTACCTGTCCGGCCTGTCAGAAGCCTGGATCGGCGTGGGCCTGGTGCTGGGCGCCTGGCTCAACTGGAAACTGGTGGCCAAGCGCCTGCGCATCTACACCGAGTTCACCAACGACTCGCTGACCCTGCCGGACTTCCTGGAAAACCGCTTTGGCGACCCGGGCCTGTTGCGCCTGGTGGCCGCCACCACCACCCTGCTGTTCTTCATCTTCTACACCTCCTCCGGCATGGTCAGTGGTGCCATTCTGTTTGAGCAGGTGTTTGGCCTCGACTACACCACCGCCCTGCTGATCGGCGCGGCCATCATCGTCTCCTACACCTTTGTGGGCGGATTCTTTGCGGTGAGCTGGACCGACTTCTTCCAGGGCATCCTGATGCTCATCGCCCTGCTGGTGGTGCCGATGGTGGTGCTCGGCGGTGGCGATGCCGCCGGCGTGCCGGAGCTGGACCCGGAGATGCTCTCCATGCTGCCGGAAGGCACCACCCTGCTCGGGATCGTTTCCCTGATGGCCTGGGGCCTGGGTTACTTTGGCCAGCCTCATATCCTGTCGCGCTTTATGGCCATCGGCGACGTGAAGGACCTGCCCACCTCCCGCCGCATCTCCATCGGCTGGATGGTGCTCTCTCTGGTCGGCGCCCTTGCCACCGGTCTGGCCGGTGCGGTGCACTTCGCCGGTTCCCCGCTGGGCAATCCGGAAACCGTGTTTATCGAGCTGACCAAGGTGCTGTTCAACCCCTGGATCGCCGGGATGCTGATCGCCGCCATCCTCTCCGCCATCATGAGCACCATCGATTCGCAACTGCTGGTGTGCTCCTCGGTGATGACCGAGGACTTCTACCGCAAGTGGATCCGCCCCGGTGCCAGTGAGAAAGAGCTGGTCTCCGTCGGCCGGTTGACCGTGCTGGCGGTCGCCGTGGTGGCCACCCTGATCGCCATGAATCCGGAATCCACCGTACTCGACCTGGTGGGCTACGCCTGGGCCGGCTTTGGCGCCACCTTTGGTCCGGTGATTCTGCTGTCTCTGTACTGGCGGGGCTACAGCCGCCAGGGCGCCATCGCCACCATCCTGGTGGGTGCCACCGCGGTGGTGATCTGGGATCTGTTCAGTGGCGGCCTGTTCGACCTGTATGAAATCCTGCCTGGCTTCGCGTTTGCCACCCTGGCCGGGGTCGTTGTCAGCAAGATCTGGCCACCTAAAGCCGAAGTGCTGAGCCAACACCTGGAGTTTGAGCAGAAGCTCTAAACCTCAGCCAAACAAAGGGCGCCTCCGGCGCCCTTTTTTATTCACATTCTGTTAACTTGATCACAGGCGTTACCGATTTCTTTTGTGCTGTACGACGCAAAATAGCGTCATTTTCAACGATTTTGTCATCTGGTCGGATATGTCAGAACTGTAACGCACCCTAGAATTTCGCCCCAATTATTATTATTCCAAACTGCCACCTACGAGATAGCAGATGAAAACGATGAACAAGACTTTGCTCGCCACCGCCATTGCCCTGGCCAGCACCCAATCCATGGCCGCCGGCTTCCAGCTGAACAGCCAATCCGCCACCGGCATTGGCCGCGCCTTCGCCGGTGACGCCGTAATCGCCGACAACGCCTCCGTGCTGGCCCGTAACCCGGCCGCCATGGCGCTGTTTGACGCGCCCGCGTTCTCCGGTGGCATCACCTACGCCGACGTTCAGGTCGACATCAAAGACGTGAACTTCCTGGGCGGCGCCGTCGACCTGGGCGGCATCGACGACGCCGGCAGCGGCAAGGTGATCCCGAACATCTTCTACATCCACCCGCTGAACGACAAAGTGGCCGTGGGTTTCGGTGCATTCTCCAACTTTGGTACCGGCACCGACAGCGCCAACCTGGTGAAAGCGGACACTCAAGTTGCCCCGTTTGACCTGATCGGCAACACCGAAGTGACCACCGTCAACTTCAACGCCAGCGTGTCTTACCGCATCAACGAGCACCTGAGCCTGGGTGCCGGTGTGGACATGCTGTACGGTGAAGGTTCCCTGGATCGCAACGCGCCGCAGTTTGCCCTGGTTGACGTTGAGGCCGACGGCATCGGCTTCGGCGGTATCGTAGGGGCGACCTACGAAATCAACGAAAACCATCGCTTTGGCCTGAGCTACCGCTTCAGCCCGGACATGGTGGTGGATGGCGACATCGACACCATGACTCCGCAAAACATTCCGGGCATCGGCGATGCGCTCGTTGCCACCAAGTTTGACGAACTCGAAGTGCCGCTGGCCGACATCTTCCAGTTTGCCGGTTTCCACC
>CAZWED010000037.1:0-6114 GCA_964632645.1 uncultured Ferrimonas sp.
GAGCGGACGTCGCCGCCACTTCAATCATCGATTTTCTGGCTGAACTTCCGTTCCAGATAGTCGATAAAGAAGGCCCAGATCAGACTGAGCGCAGGCCGAAAGAGCACCACCAGCCCGGCCGACAGGGCCAGGATAAGGCCGGTTTCCAACATGAAGACTCCTTCGGGACGCCAGATGCGAATCTGGTTCAGGAATGAAATATGCCGGGCATCATAACAGCGGCCAAAGCGGTTAAAAACCCCTCAACTGGCGGCGGGTAGACCACTCCACGGGGATTTTCCAACGGAAGGGAATCAGAACAGTCACTTGGCTAAGACAATTTTTTTATAAAAAAATAGCGGGTCAAATTGACAGCGGTGTCAGATCCGACCAGACTGAATTCAACATTGCTCGAATCGGTACCTGCACCCTACCGGATTGAATTGGCAATGCTCCCAAATAAGGCCGGATCCCCACAATCCGGCCTTGTCTCGTTCAGGGCTTCAGGTGCACCGCCAACCAGAGCGACGGGGCATCCGGATCGGTCCAGGTCACGCGGTGACGGCAGTGGGCCGGCAACATCAGCCAGTCGCCCTCACGCAGTTCACGGGGCATCGGCTCGCCCTCGATCTGCAACCGGGCCGCCCCTTTCAGCAGCAGCACAAACTCATCCTCCACCTGATCGAACCACGCCCCCTCCGGCGTCGCCTGACCGTGGCTGAGGATCCGCTCAACCCGGGCATTCGGAGTCTGCACCAGCACGTCAAACCACTCGGCATCCTGTGCCGTCAGGGATGGCCAGCCCGAATGCAGGTTACCGGCGCGGGTCATGACTGGCCCTCCCGGGCGGCCTGCCGGTACGCCCCCGGCCCCAGGCCGGTCCACTGCTTAAAGCGACGCTGAAACGAGCGCACGTCGCTGAACCCCAGCCGCAGTGCCAGGTCGGCCACCGACTGTTCCCCCTCTCTGAGCGTCCGTTTGGCGATGTTGAGTCGCACCGTGTCCAGCTCGGTCTGGTAGTGGGTCTGGCACTGGGCCAGTCGTCGTTGCAGGGTTTTCTCACTGAGTCCCAACGCATCGGCGATGCGGTCGCGGCGAACCGGCCCCGCCTCCAGCGCCGCGTGGATCAGCCCCCGCACCCGCATCGGCAGGTCATCCTGCTGCTCCAAAGCCTGCAACCGGCGCCGGGCGTGTTGTTCCAGCACCGGCAGCAGCTGCGGGTCGGGCCGCACCACCGGTCGCTGTAACAGGCTGGCGGGAATGCCAATCGCGTCCTCATCGGCGCCAAAGGTCACCGGCGCACCGAACCAGGCCCGATGTGCCTCGCCGCCATCGGCGGGCACCGCTCGCCGGAGGCGAACCCAACTGGGCGCGGCGCCCTCCTGTCCCAGCAGGGCCCGGGCAAATCCGGTCCAGCTGGCCAGCACGTTATCCACCATGTGCGGCACCACGTCGGGGTGGTCGTACTGGCAATGCCAGCGCAGGGTGGCGCCCTCGGACCCGACGCCCCAGTCGGAGCGCCCCATGTCCCCCACCAGTTTCTCAAACGGCATCGCCCGTTCGAGCGCTTCCCCAAGGGTGTCGCTGTTCATGGCGATGTAACCCAAAACCGAATAGGAGCCCGGCTGGACAAACCGCGCCGACTGCAGGCCAAAGGTGTCCTGCCCGCTGCGCGCCGCCAGCACCAGCAGCAGGGTCTGAAACTGCTCACCGCTTAACCGGGCTTCCGGCTGCGCCAGCAGGGCGGTGTCGATCCCGGCCCCGCTGAGCAAGGCGTTCCGCTCAATGCCGTGGGCCTCTGCCCAATCCAGGTATTGAAGCACCGCCCCAATGGCGCAACTTCCAAGCGTCATCACTTCGCGTTCCCTTTCGCTTTTCTCTGGCCCGTGCATCGGGGGATCCCGTCACTGTCCTGGCCACTCCTGATGGCTTCCAAGGTACCGGCTCTGCACGGCCACTCCAAGACCCCACCCCAATTTCCTTGCCGCGGGATGTCTGAAAAATCCACCCTGACTGTCCCCATCTGCCGCTGCACTTCCCGGGCACCGGGGTTACCCTCTATCTTTAGGAAAACGATTTAGGGACAAAGAGATGGAAAGACGATGGAACGGCTGGGGGCGAACGGATGTGGCCCCTACCCTGCCGGAGGCGGCGGTGGCCATGCTGTCGGAGCGGTTGGGACCCGGGCAACCCCTGGGGGAAGTCAGCCTCGCTCAGGCATTGAAGCACGTGCCGCCTTCGCGACTGCCCGAATCCCCTCACTGGTCGCTGGATCCGGAACAGCGCCTGCGCCACAGCCGGGGCCAGAGCCTGCCGGACTGGCTGGCGCTGAAATCGGGCCAGTTGGGGCACTATCCCGACGCGGTGGCCCAGCCGGAGAACGACGACGCCCTGCGGGCGTTGCTGGATCAGGCCCACCGCGACAACCTGGTGGTGATCCCCTACGGCGGCGGCACCAGCGTCGCCGGCCACATCAACGTGCCGGAGAGCGCGCGTCCGGTGATCACCCTCTCTCTGGCCAGGATGAATCGCCTGCTCCATCTCGACCCCGTCAGCCAGTTGGCCACCTTCGGCGCCGGCATCAAAGGGCCGGATCTGGAAGCCGCCCTGAACGCCCAGGGGTTCACCCTCGGCCACTTTCCCCAGTCGTTTGAACTGTCCACTTTGGGAGGCTGGGTCGCGAGCCGCTCCAGTGGCCAGCAGTCCCTGACCTACGGTCGCATTGAGCAGCTGTTTGCCGGCGCCGTGATGCACACCCTGAGCGGACGCTGGGTGCTGCCCACCGTGCCCGCCTCGGCGGCCGGCCCGGACTGGCGGGAAGCCGTTCTGGGCAGCGAGGGGCGGCTCGGAGTATTGTCCCAGGTGACGGTGCGGATCCGCCCGCTGCCCCGACAGGAGCGGTTCTTCACGTCAGTGTTCCGGGATTACGACGAGGCGCTCAAGGGGGTGCGTACCCTGATCCAGTCCGGCCTGCCCGCCGGCATGCTGCGCCTGAGTCACCCGCAGGAAACCCGGACGCAACTGGCGCTGGCATTGTCGCCGGACAAAAAGCGCTGGCTCGACCGCTACCTGGCGCTGCGCCATGCGTCGGAACCGGCGATGCTGGTGTGGGAGGGCGGCGCGTCGTACCGGGCCATCCGTCGCCACCTCAACCGTCACGGCGCGGTGCTGCACAGCCAGACCCTCGGCCGCCACTGGCACCGCAAACGCTTTCATGCCCCCTACCTGCGCGAGGCCCTGTGGCAGGCGGGGTACTGCGTCGACACCCTGGAAACCGCCGCCGACTGGTGCAACGTCGAGCCCCTTCGTCAGGCCATTGAACACAGCCTGCAGAACGCGCTGGCCAGTGAAGACCAGCCGGTGCTGGCCTTTACCCACCTGAGTCACGTCTACCGCCAGGGCGCCAGCATCTACACCACCTACCTGTTCCCCAATGGCGGCAGTTTCGAACACAGCCTGCTGCGCTGGCGTCGCCTGAAGCACGCCGCCTCGGCGGTGATCGTCGAGCACGGAGGCACCATCAGCCATCAGCACGGGGTCGGCCGGGATCACGCCCCCTACCTGTGTGCCGAAAAGGGTCCGGTGGCTCAGGCGGCATTGCGTCATCTGCTCAGCCATTTTGACCCGCACGCACAACTCAATCCCGGCGCACTGCTGGAGGAGGGGGAATGCGAAGCCTGACCGACGCCGTTTGTCAGACCCGGGCTCAACTCACCGACGGCGCCCGCTGGGACCTGATCATCATTGGTGCCGGCATCACCGGCGCGGGGATCGCCCGGGCCGCGGCGCAGCGGGGATACCACACGCTGCTGCTGGAGCGCGGCGATCTGGCGGGAGGCACCTCCAACTTCAGCTCAAAGATGGTGCACGGCGGCTTGCGCTACCTGGGCCAGGGCCATTTCCGGCTGACCCGCCAGGCCGCCCGCGCCCGTGAGCGTCTGCGTCGGCGCTGGCCGGACATCATCACCCCGCTGCCCTACTACCTGATGCACCACAAGGGACGCGGGCCGGGGCCCTGGCCGATGCGGCTGGTGCTCTGGATCTACTACCTGATCTCCGGCGCCGCCCCCAGCCATCGCCCCCGTTGGCTGAACCCCGAACAACTGGCCACACGCCTGCCGGCGTTCAAACTGGCGCCGAATCTGGGCGCCAACCACTATTTCGACGCGGTGTGCGACGACAGCCAGCTGGTGCTGCGCACCCTTGAGGAAGCGGTGGCCCAGGGCGCCGATCTGTGCCACTACAGCGAGGTCACGGCGCTGACTCGGGAAGCCGGAGCGGTCACCGGCGTGACGGTTGAGGTCAACGGCACGCCCTGTCGCCTGAACGCCGCCATGGTGGTCAATGCCACCGGGGTCTGGGCCGATGGCCTGACGCCTCTGCCGCATGGGCTGACGCTGCGCCCACTGCGTGGCTCCCATCTGGTGTTTGACCAGCGGGACCTGCCCCTCCCCGCCTCTCTGACGCTGTTTCACCCGCAGGACAAGCGCGTGGTGTTCTGTTACCCCTGGGCGGGCACCACGGTTCTGGGTACCACGGATCTTGACCACCTGGCAGACAAGGACGACCCCGCCCGATGCAGCGCCGAAGAGCGGGATTACCTGCTGGCGCTGCTGCCGCTGCTGGGCGTCAGCCAACCGCCACCCATCATCAGCAGTTGGTCCGGTTTGCGCCCCATTGTCAGTCCGGCACGCCGTGACGGCGAACAACCCGCCCCCTCCAGCGCCAGCCGCGAACACCTGGTGTGGGACGCGCCGGGGCTGGTGAACGTCACCGGCGGCAAACTCACCACCTTCGTGGAGATGGCCGAGGAGGTGCTGGCCTGCGCCGAGCAACAGGGCCGCCTGCCCGATCCACAACCCCAGCCGGACCGCATTCTGACCCGACGCCAATACCTTGATGGCACCACCCTCGGCAACAGCCTGGTGCCCCGTCACGAGCTGGTGCACTGGGCCCGCCACGGCGCCATCCACCAACTGTCCGACCTGCTGTTGCGCCGCACCCGACTGGGCTGGGTGCTGGGCAGCGGCTTACGGGCCTATCAGGCGGAGATCCAGCGGTTGTGTGAAAGCGCCCTGCCCTGGAGCGACGCCCGCTGGCAGCAGGAGTGGCAGGACTACTGGCACCACTTTAGCCGGTACCATCAGGAGGGGAACGATGGCTGAGCACATTCTCGCCATCGACAACGGCACCCAGAGTCTCCGGGCCCTGATTTTCGACCGCCACGGTCAGCTCATTGCCAAGAGTCAGTATGTGTTTGAGCCGGCCTACCAGAGCCCCGAGCCGGGGGCCGCCGAACAGGATGTGGGCCGCTACTGGGACGCGTTGGTGCATTGCTGCCAGGCGTTGTGGCAACAAGGCGCGGACCCGGCCCGCATCGCCGGACTCAGCCTCACCTGCCAACGCACCTCGGTGGTGGCACTGGACACCGACCTGGCTCCGCTGGGCCCGGCCATCCTCTGGCTTGACCAACGCCGGGCCACCGACCTCCCGCCCCTGCCCCAGCCCTGGCGTACCCTGCTGGGCCTGCCCAAAATCGGGCCCCTTATCGACAAAGTCCGCCAGCGGGCCCCCGCCAACCGGCTGGCGCAACTGGCTCCGGCGCGCTGGCAGTGTTGCCACAAGCTGGTGTCACTCTCGGCCTACCTGACCCACCGGCTGACCGGCGAACTGGCGGACAGCACCGCCGCGCAGGTGGGCTACCTGCCCTTTGATTACCGCCGCCACCGTTGGCACAGCCCCCGCAACTGGCGCTGGGCGGCCCTTGGGGTGCGCCCCGGACAGATGGCCGAGCTGAAAGCCCCCGGAGAAGCGCTGGGCCGGTTGACCCCGACCGCCGCCAGCACCCTGGGGCTGCCCACAGATTTGCCGCTGTTTGCCGCCGGCGGCGACAACACCTGCGAAGTGCTGGGCAGCGGCGGCCATCAGCCCGGCGTCGCCAGCCTCAGTTTTGGCACCACCGCAACGGTCAACGTGGCGTCGCGCCGCTACCGGGAAGTGGTTCGGCTGATGCCGGCCTACCCCGCCTGCGAGCCGGGCCTGTTTCTGAATGAAAAGATGCTGTTTCGGGGCTTCTGGATGGTGTCCTGGTTCAAGGAGCAGTTCGGCTACATGGAGACGCTGCTGGCCCGCAGC
>CAZWED010000037.1:6124-15867 GCA_964632645.1 uncultured Ferrimonas sp.
AGCGGTGAGCCGGTGGAAGCGCTGTTTGATGAACTGGTGAACTCGGTGCCCCCCGGTGCCATGGGGCTGGTGTTGCAGCCCTACTGGGGCGCCGACCTCACCAGTCCCGAGGCGAAAGGGGCGGTGATCGGCTTTGGGGATGTTCACACCCGTGCCCACTTCTACCGGGCCATTCTGGAGGGGCTGGCGTTTGGCCTGAAAGAGGGGCTGGACCAGATCCATCGCGCCACCGGCTGCCAAACGGAACGGTTGCGCATCTCCGGCGGGGGCGCCCAGTCCGACGCCGCCATGCAGCTGACCGCCGACCTCTTCGGCCTGCCCGCCGAACGGGTCCACACGGTGGAAACCTCCGGGCTTGGCGCCGCCCTCTGCGCGGCGGTGGGGCTGGGATGGCACCGGGACTTTGCCACCGCCCAGGCGGCGATGGTGCACCCAGGCAAGCGGTTCCTGCCCAACCCGGAGCATCACCGGCTCTACCAGGCCCTGTATCAGCAGGTCTACCTGAAGCTCTATCCCCAGCTGGCACCGCTCTACAAAGCGATTCGCACCATCACCGGTTACCCCCGAAGCTGATGCCTTTACTCCGCTTCCTGTCGCTGGCAAAGTAGCCCGATTGCCGGCCTTGGAGGAGATTTCATGAGCAGTACCAGTTGGTTACTCCTGGCCCTGGCGGCCAGTAACCCCTGCATACAGGAGCAGATTGAGCACGGCGAGGGGCACCGGACGCTGGACGAGATCCGGGCGATTTGCCAGTTGGAAGGGGATGAACCCACCACCTCGGTGGAGGAGCGGGTGGTGGCGGAAAGCGTCGCCAGCGAAGAGCGCTTTGTGCTGAACGCCCACTACAACAACTACATCCTGCCCGTCAGCTACAACCACCGCCCCAACGAAGCGGGCTGGAAATACCAGCCCGAAACGATGGACAACCTGGAGGTGAAGTTTCAGCTGAGCGTGAAAGTGCCGGTCTCCCCGCGCTGGTTTAACGACAAAGGCCAGGTGTTTGTGGCCTACACCAACCAGAGTTGGTGGCAAGCGTACAATAAGGACGCCTCAGCGCCGTTCCGGGAAACCAACCACATGCCGGAGATCATCTATTTCCACCGGCCCGGCTGGCAATGGGGCTCGTGGCAGGTGGACTCCCTGAGCCTCGCCTTCAACCACCAGTCCAACGGCCAGTCCGGCACCCAGTCCCGCAGCTGGAACCGGTTTATCGGCGGGATGGCGATCAGCCGGGGCGACTGGGCCATCGGTGGCCAGATCTGGCATCGCCTGAAGGAGGATCCGAAAGCGTTTCCGGAAGACCCGCGAGGGGACGACAACCCGGACATCACCGACTACCTCGGGCACGGCGAGCTGATCCTTCTGCACAAACGGGAGCAGCGCAATCTCAGCCTGCGGTTGCGGGGCAACCTCAACACCGGCAAAGGCGCGGTTGAGGCGGGTTGGAGTTTTCCGCTGATGGCCAAGCTGCGCGGCTATGTGCAGGTCTACTACGGCTACGGTGAAAGCCTTATCGACTACAACGCCAAAAGCGAACGCGTCAGCGTGGGGTTTGAGTTCACTCCCTGGCTGTAGTCGGCGGCATTACCCATTCCAGCTCCGACAGGGCGAAGCCCAGCCGGTCCGCCAGCGCCAACGGCGCCTCCAGCTCACTGCGGGGGCGGCTTGGCTCACGCGCCAGCAGCCAGAGGTAGTCGTGGTCGTGGCTGGCCACCAGGGCGAGGTCGTAGCCGTCGCTGAGCCACAGCACGTTGTACTCGGCGTAAAACGGCCCGAAGAAGGAGACTTTCAGGCGGGCGGCGTCCGGGTCCACCCGATAGGCTTTTCCCTCCGCCTCTTCCCAATCGCGGGTGCGGGTGTTGAACCCCCGGTTCAGCACCCGTACCGAGCCATCTTCTTTCAATGAATACTCGGCGGTGACGTTCACCAGATCGTTCTCAAAACGGTTGGGCAGGCGCGCCAGTTCGTGCCAGGTGCCCAGATATCGCTCCAGCTCAAAGGGCGACACCGCCTGCCCGCCATGAGGCGTGCCGCTGCACCCGGTCAGCCACATACCCAGTAACAACACCAGACCCAAAGACGTCCCAAAACGCGCCACACTCATGATCCCACCTCCCGGTTACTCTGCGTTTGATACGCACTGTGCGGGACGGGGGATCATGATCGCGATGGGCGCCCGCTGCGTTCATCCGGGCATGGCAGACAATGATTCGCGGAGCGTAACGGCATGATCCGGCTTCCCCTGGTGGCCCTGCTGTGGGTCAGCGCGTCGATCTGGTCGGCGCCGCTCGAGTTCGAGTTTCGTGGTGACCTGAGCGACGCGCAGCAGGCCAAGTTGCAACACTGGCTGGAGGAGAGTGCCGACATCCTGAGCCGGGCGGTGGGCCAGTTCCCCATTGAGCAGGCCCACATCACGGTCAGCCCCACCTGGAGCGGCTCAGGCCCCGTGCCGTGGGCGCGGGTGGTGCGCCATCGTCCGGAAGGCATCCACTTTTACGTCAATCCCAACTACCCCGCGGAAACGTACCGGCAGGACTGGACCGCCCTGCACGAATTCAGCCACCTGCTGATCCCCTACCCCGGAGACCGCGACATCTGGTTCAGCGAAGGGCTCGCCAGCTATTATCAGAACCTGCTGCGGGGGCGAGCCGGCATTGTGTCAACAGAGCAGGCATTGAGGGAGCTGGATGCGGGATTTCGTCGGGGTGAGCGGGACGCCACCCGCCAGTGGCGCACTTTGCGGGAGTTGAGCCCCCAGATGTGGCGCACCGGCAGCTACATGCGGGTGTACTGGAGCGGCGCCGCCTACTTCTTTACCGTCGATCTGGCCCTCAGGGCGGAGCTTGGCATCAGTCTCGATACGGTGCTGGCACGATTTATTGCCTGTTGCCGACAATCCCGCCAACGCTGGGATGCGGAGCGTCTGATCCGCACCTTCGACCAGCTGGCCGGGGGCGAGCAGTTCGCTTATCACTACCGGCAGGTGATTGACAGCCGGTCATTTCCTGACCTGACCCTGCCCTACGAGCAACTGGGGCTGAGCCGCGACGGGCGGCGGTTACGGCTGGATCCGTCGCCGCCCGCGGTCGCCGCGCGGGAGGCATTGTTTACAGGCTCCGGAGCCACGCCGTGACATTTTCCACTGTTCCGAACCCGATTTTCCGCTATGCTACGCGCCTTTCCCCCTCCCAATTCCCCTCGGGAAACGGGCGGACATTCCCCTAACGAGTCGAGATCTATGCCGTTTGCTTCACTGGGGCTCTCCCCAGAACTGGCCCGCGCCGTCGCTGATAAAGGTTACAGCACCCCCTCGCCGATTCAGGATCAGGCCATCCCTGCCATCCTGAAAGGCAAGGATGTCATGGCCGCCGCACAAACCGGAACCGGCAAAACCGCCGGCTTCACCCTGCCGATGCTGCAAAACCTCGCCCGTGGCCCTCGCGCCCGCAGCAATCGGGTGCGCGCCCTGGTGTTGACCCCCACCCGCGAATTGGCCGCCCAGGTGGCAGAGTCAGTGAAGGCATACGGTCAGAACCTGCCGCTGCGTTCCGTGGTGGTGTTTGGTGGCGTCAGCATCAACCCCCAGATGCAGGCCCTGCGTCGCGGTGCCGATGTGCTGGTGGCCACCCCCGGCCGCCTGCTGGACCTGTACAGCCAGAACGCCGTGCGCTTCGAGGACCTCGAACTGCTGGTGCTGGACGAAGCGGACCGCATGCTGGACATGGGCTTCATCCGTGACATCCGCAAGATCCTGGCGCTGCTGCCGAAAAAGCGGCAAAACCTGCTGTTCTCCGCCACCTTCTCCGGCGAGATCCGCGAGTTGGCCCGTGGCCTGCTGAACAATCCGGTGGAAGTGGACGTCAGCCCCCGTAACAGCACCGCCCGCACCGTCTCCCAGCGCCTGCACCCGGTGGACAAGGGGCGTAAGCCCGCGCTGCTGTCCCATTTGATTCGGGACAACCAGTGGCACCAGGTGCTGGTGTTTACCCGCACCAAGCATGGCGCCAACCGTCTGGCCCAAAAGCTGGAACGCGACGGCATTCAGGCCGCCGCCATTCACGGCAACAAGAGCCAGGGCGCCCGAACCAAAGCGCTGGCCGGCTTCAAGGACGGCACGGTGCAGGCGCTGGTGGCCACCGACATCGCCGCCCGTGGTCTGGACATCCATCAGCTGCCGCAGGTCGTGAACTTTGACCTGCCCCAGGTGGCGGAAGATTACGTTCACCGCATTGGCCGTACCGGTCGTGCCGGGGCGGAAGGCCAGGCGATCTCCCTGGTCAGTGCCGATGAAACCAAGCTGCTGAAGGCGATTGAAAAGCTGATCCAGCAACCGATTGAGCGCATCGTGCTGCCCGGCTTTGAGCCGCAGGACACGCTGCCCGAATCGCAGCAGGGTGACCAGGCGCCGTCGCGTCAACCCCGTCGCGCTGCCCCCTCCGGTGAGGGCAAAGGCAAGCGCAAGAGCCAGGGTCAGGGTCAGGGTCAGGGTCAGGGCCAGCGTCGACGCGAGGAAGGGCAAGCCCGCAACACTGAGGGTGCCGGCCGTCGCCAGGGCAATCGCAATAAGCCTAAGGCCAACGGTGCCGCCCCCAAGTCTGGTGGCGACGGTAAGCCCGCTCAGCGCCAGCGCCGCAGAAGCCGGCCCGGCACCCGCCCAAGCGCGGACAAACTCTGACAGAAACGCCAGGCTCAGCCTGGCGTTTTTTTCACCTTGTGTTTGCTTTCTGCCGTTGGCATTCTGGTGACCCCTATCACAGAGCACAGGACGTGCTTGAGCCAACCGGGAGGGCGAGGTGATGGATCCCTGGACACTGGTGCTGTCCCCCATCCTGTATCTGCAAGGAAAGTGGGTCAGGCTGCGTACCCCCAAACTGCCGGAAGCCCCCGGGCCCAGAAGTGGCGAACGGGGAACCGGGCCGGACATCACCCTGCTGGTGCTGGGCGACTCCGCCGCGGCGGGCGTCGGCATTGAGCATCAATCCCTGGCGCTGTCGGGGCAGTTGGCCAATCAACTCGAACCGCTCGGCCGGTTGCAGTGGCAACTCCACGCCCGCAGTGGCCTCAACACCCCGCAGGCCTGGCAGTTGGTTCAGGCCATCGAATGCCAGCGCTTTGACGTGGTGCTGGTGTCGCTGGGGGTCAACGACGCGCTCTCCCCCATCAGCGAAACCCGCTGGTGCAACGAGGTGGCCCGACTGACCCAATCGCTCCGCCAGCGGTTTGCGCCCAGTCGCATCCTGTTCACCGCCCTGCCCCCGCTGGGCGCTTTTCCCGCCCTGCCCTGGCCCCTTCGGGCACACCTGGGCCGACGGGCAGTACGCTTTAACCATCATCTGAGCCAATGGGTGGCGCAGCACCCGGACCTGGGGCTGCTGAATCTGGCCGAACCCGGGGGCGACCTGCTGACGCACCTCGCGCCGGACCGGTTTCACCCCGGTGAGCTGGCCCATCAGCGATGGGCGGAGCTGGCCTGCCGGGAGATCAGCGCGCTGTTGCCCCTGCCGGGACAGACCGACGGCAGATAAACGGGGCCACAACGGCCCCGCTTCTCATCCCTCTCAGGCCGGCACCGGCAAGGTGACCTTCTCCGCCAGCGAAAACGCCGCATGGCTGTCGTAATAGGCGGCCTCGTTGATGAAGTGCGGATAGAGCGGCTGCGCCCCGTCAAAACAGCCCACCGAGCCATCAAAATACTGGAACATGGGGTCGCCCGGATTCAGGGCCATAAAGTCGTTCTGCTCCAGATGCTTGTGCACCATCGCCAGCGGCGTGCCCTGCTCGTCCATCGGCAGGTAGTGGGTATCGAGGAAGCGATAGGCCATCACGCTGGTGGGCAGAGGCGGCAGTTCGCCCTGCGCCTCCAAACTGGTGAAATCGAGGATCAGGCCGGTCAGGGTTTCCATCTGTTCAAGAATGTCGTGCCGCAACACCGACTGCGCCTGTGGGCCCACCTCCACCATCACGCCCCGTTTGCCCACCGAGCACAGGTAGCCCCACTGCTCCGCGGGCTTGGCGTCCTCCACCAGGATCACCGCGTCCGGCATCCGGCTTTTTACAAAGGCCGCCAGCTGAATGTCCCAGGGGGTGGTATCGATCAGGATCAAGGTGGGGCCCATGTTGCTGGTGGTGTTGTGCAGATCGATCACCAGATCGGTCTGGCTGTTGCCCTTGGGGCCAATCTGCTGGTTGATCACCTTGGCACGACTCTGCTCGTAGTTGCCCAGTGACGGGTCCGCCAGCGAGGGCAGCTCGAACTGCCGGTTCAGATCCGCCTCCAGATAACGGCGGTTGGCCCGATACGCCGAGGGGTTGGCAAACAGCGTGCTGACGTTCAGTCCGGGACGCTGCAACACCGCCGGCGTCGCCTGCCACTGTTTCAGTAATTGAATGCCGGACAACTCGTTGCCATGAGTGCCCCCCACGATCACCACCTGTTTACCCACATCCCGCTCCTTAAAGTGAATAGTTTTTCACGAATTGTGCCTATAAATTCAAACGCTGTACAGCCTGAAATGCGCCCTTTTGTTGTGAGCATTTACCCTATCCCATGCTGCAAAAGATCGGAAAAAACGACATTTCCTCTGCGCCTTTCTCCTGATTGATCCGACAGTTAAGGGCGACTATCCACAAAATCTGGGACTAACTCTGTGGGTAAGTAGGGAAAAGCCCACGGCGTCCCGCGTTGCGGGGTGGTCATATTTTAACCAGCCCTTTTCCATCCATCGGCGCTGCCGCGCAGAGGATCCTACTGGGGTCATCATTGCCCGTCTCCAAGCCCTGTGCCACCATCGAAACTCAACCTTTCCCTGACCTGTGGGTGCGTTAATGACGCCGTTTGACCGTTTGAACTCCGCTTACCTGGCCCTGATCAGCCACTGCCCCAACGCCTGCGTTGAACTGGGCCTGGATCACCAGCTGGACCAGCTGCCTGACCCCTCCGAAGCCAGTCGCCAGGCACTGTTAGGCAAAGCCGAGGCGGTCATCACGGCAGCGCAGGCCTGCGGCACACTGCCGTTTGACGACGAGCAGGACCGCGCCCTGATGGTGCTGACCGCAGAACGGATTCAGTTTATGCACTCACTGAGCAAAGCGGGACGGCGCCGCGACCAGACCCTGCCCCGCGCCGGAGAGCAGATCAGCGCCGGGATCTTCCTGTTGATGAGCCGCGACCCCCGTCCCGATGCCGAGCGCCTGACCAACATCCTCAACCGACTGGCCCAGGTGCCTGTGCTGCTGGACGCCACCCTGGCACAACTCGACCGTCCCATCGCCCGCTGGGTGGCCATCGAACAGGAAACGCTGGAGGCCCTGCCCGACCTGTTTGACTCCCTGCAACAGTGGGCCGATGCGGTGGCATTCCCCCAGCGTACCTTGCTGGCAGAGCGCATTGCCACCGCCCGTCAGGCGATCGCCGGTTACCTGAAGGCGCTGACGGCGCTGCCCACCGACGACGACTTTACCCTTGGCGAGCAAAACGCCCGCCAGTGGGTTTCCCTGTCCGGCATCGAACTCAGCCTGGAGTCCATTCACCAGCACACCCGGGCGTTTGTCGCCGACACCCTGGCGTGCCTGGAGCAAACCCGCCTCAGGCTGGTGAGCAAGTACGGCCTGGCGGAAGACACCACTCAGGACCAGCTGCATCAGTTTCTCAACCAACACTTTGCCGTTTCCGTTCCGGATGGTCGCCTTGACGTGGTGATTGAACGCTATCAGCAGGAAGCGCAGCGCATCCTGGCGTACATCAACGACAGTGCCCTGTTCCCGCTGCCGGAGGATCACGCGATGACCATCATGCGCACGCCGGAGTTTATGGCGCCGATGATCCCGGCCGGCGCCATGATGCAGCCGGCGGCGATGGGCGAAGGCACCAAAACCAGCCAGATCTACCTGACGCTTTCCGAGGCCCTGCTGGATGAGCACACCGAACTGGGGATCCCGATGATGATGATCCACGAGGGGATCCCGGGGCACCACCTGCAACTGGCCACCGCAGCGGGCCATGACCGGCTCGTCCGCCGCGTCTTCCCGGCCATGGAGCTGGCAGAGGGCTGGACCACCATGCTGGAGGACTACATGCTCGATCTGGGGTACATGGGCGACCTCACCGACGAAGCCCGCTTTATCGCCAAACGGGACATCAGCCGACTCAGCGCGCGGGTGGCGATCGACCTCTATTTTATGACCGGTCAGCCCCACTATCTCGACATCGGGTATGCCATCACCCCGGACAGCGACGACCCCTTCGTCAACGCCGGACGGCTGCTCAAAGCGGTGACCGGCTTTACCGACGCCCGGGTACAGGGCGAACTGAACTGGTACTCGCAGGAGGCGGGTTATCCGATGTGCTACCTGGTGGGCAACGTGCTGATGTGGCAACTGAAGCGGGATTTTGCCCATGACGGCCCCGAGCTGGAGCGCGACCGGGCGTTTCACCGGGAAGTGCTGGCCAGCGGCAACCTACCCCTCTCCATGATTCGACAACGCTTTGCCCACCGGGGGCTGCTGAGGGAAACGCAGGAATGAACAGCGGGATCCGCGCCGAGTTTGTGCCCAGCCTGTCGGCCGTCGACCCGGCCATGTGGGACGCCCTGCTTGGTGCGCATCTCTTTACCCGCTATCACTACCTGGACGCCCTGGAGCGCAGTGGCTGCGTCGGCATGGAGAGCGGCTGGCTCCCCCAGCACCTGCTGTTGTACCGCGACGATCGCGCCATTGCCGCCATGCCCCTGTACATCAAACTGCACTCCTACGGCGAATACCTGTTTGATTGGAGTTGGGCCCGCGCCTTCGCCCAGCACGGCCAGAACTACTACCCCAAACTGGTCAGTGCCATCCCCTTTACCGCCGTCAGCGGCCCGCGCCTTGGCATCGCGCCGAATGAGGACCCGGCCTGGGTTCATGCCGCGGTTGCCGACGCCCTGCGTCAGCGCACGGAGGGACTGGACGGCTCCGGCGCCCAGGTGCTGTTTCTTGAGGACGATGCCCTGCCCCATTGGCAACTGCCCGGCTGGTACCGCCGTCGCGACCTGCGCTACCAGTGGCAGCACCAGGGCGAAAGCGACTTCGACGCCTTTCTGGCCCGATTCAAATCGCGCAAACGCAAGATGGTGCGCAAAGAGCGGGCCCGCATCGTGGACGCCGGCATCACGATAAGCTGGTGCCCGGGGGCGACAATCACCCCCGCCTTGTGGGACACCTTCCTGCACTGCTACCGCCTCACCTACCTCAAACGCTCAGGCCACAACGGCTACCTCACCCCGGACTTTTTCGCCCGCCTGGCGGACGCCTTTGCCGAGCATCTGGTGATGATGGTGGCCCAACGGCAGGGCCGCCCCCTGGCCTGCGCGCTCTACCTGAGAGACGGCGACACCCTGTATGGCCGCTACTGGGGCGCGCTGGAACCGGTGGACGGACTGCACTTCGAGCTGTGTTACTACCAGGGCATCGAGTACTGCCTGCACCACGGCCTGAGCCGCTTTGACCCCGGCGTACAGGGCGAACACAAACTGGCCCGCGGCTTTGAACCGATTTACAGCTACGGCGTCGGCGTCATCAACAACGACACCTTCGCCCCGGCCATTGCCCGATTCTGTGAAGAAGAGTGGCAGGCCGTCGGTGTGGACAAACAGGCAGCCCAAACCGCCTTGCCATTCAGGGAAGAGGCATAGGCGAAACAACAAGGTGCGCACTGCCGCGCCCATTGCTCAGCCAATGGTGGTGAGATTGCCAGGTTCGGGGCGCTG
>CAZWED010000038.1:0-15788 GCA_964632645.1 uncultured Ferrimonas sp.
CTGAGTGGGCGGGTTAGCCCAGCCTTTTTGCCATGGGGTGGTCAGGATTCAGCTGAAGCAGATCCCAGAGGTTGCCGTAGAGATCCTTAAACACCGCAACGGTGCCGTAATCCTGCTCTTTTGGCTCGCGCACAAACTCAATACCGATCGACTTCATGCGATGGAAATCGCGCCAGAAGTCGTCGGTATTGAGAAACAGAAACACACGGCCGCCAGCCTGGTTACCGACAAAATCCAGTTGTTCCGGTTTTGATGCCCGGGCCAGCAATAGCGCGACGCCCTGAGAATTGGGCGGGGCCACCACAACCCAGCGTTTGTCCTGCTCAGGTTGGTCGCTGTCTTCAATAAGCTCAAACTGGAGCTTATTGACGTAGAAATCGATGGCCTCGTCATAGTCTTTCACCACCAACGCAATGTGGACGATGTTCTGTTTCACTTCCGTACCTCTTATAGGGTGAACGTGTTCGTTTGATGTCATGCCAGGGAAGCGCCGACGATGGCGTGCGGCAGCAGCCTTGAGCGCTGCGAATTATCGCCCGGCTTAGCCAAGAGGATGACCCGCACTTGTCGAAACCCGGAAGCCGTATTGAAAGCAGGGGGAGAGGCAACAATCAGGCTACCCGGCGTAGCCCGATGGTACCGCAGAAAGAGAAAGGTGTGGGACCGCTGTCGCGTAACCAGCCCGCCGAAGCCGGACGCTGCAAACCGTCAGGCCAATCGTCATTTAAAGACGATGTTCTCGCCGGATATGTATTCGTCGATAAACCAGCGAATTTTGCGATTGTTCAGATAGTGATTTTTGTCGTAGATGACGTGCACTTCGAGGGGTTCTGAGTCTTCAATCAGGGTCGAAACAAATCGGGTTGAGTCGATTTGCTTGGTCGCACCCAGCCCTCTTAATGGAAACTGCTCGACCGCATCCAGATAGTCAGAGTAGTTGTCCGTGACGAGCCGGATGTTGATCTGGTGATTCACATCGAAGAACCGTTGGACGAAATGGCCATCCACGCCCAGCCAATGAATGGCTGCAAAATCGATTTTCCCTTCGCTTAATTCGACATTTCTATTGTTCGCAGACGGGTGATCGCAAAAATAATCTTTCGAACCAAAAACAGACCAGGTGTCCTGGTATATCACCTTACTGTCCAACCCCAGTTCACCGGGTTTATCAAAGTCGAAAAGGAAATCAACATGCCGGGTTCTGAGGGCTCGATAGGCATCCTCCCTTGTCTTAAAAAAATGTCTGAATTCTATGGTCACATCCTGATCAAACGCTTTTTGAAAAGACTCGAAGACAGTGTTTACAGAGGAGAATGATATTAATGTTGGCGCAACGATAGTTAACTTATTTGTTTCGGTGCTGAAATTGGTTAACCCCACGTTGAGTTGAGCTATGGGTTCAGCAATTTCGGAGTACAACTCATCAGCATAAGAGGTGCGCTGAAAGGTATCTCCGAAATTCCTAAAAAGCTTTTTTCCTGAGGCTTCCTCCAGTTTAAATATTGCTCTGGAAATTGTTGATGGTGCGACACCAAGTTCTTCGGAAGCTGCCCTTATGCCAAGGTTACGATAGACACATTCAAAATACTTAAGATATCGAAACATTACTAAGGGTCACTCAACTCATTAACATAGTCGTGATGTTATTCGATTTTGATAATGATGTTCAAGAGTTGCGATTACTGCAATACCCCATAAGTGGTGCAACGGTGTGTTGCATCCACTGCATGCCAGAAACGCCTCGTTAGCTACATATCGCGTATAACGCCATGTAACCTTTTGGTTAACTAACAAAAGAACGTGAAACAGAAAATGATCTTTGATGATCGGCCTTATGGCAGTTTTAGCTTCCGCCAGTCCGATGGCAACCATCCTATCGACAGCGATGCGCCCGGACTTGTCAAAAGAGCCAGAAGATTTCGCGCTTCTTAGCTAGGTAAGTCGCCACTACCGTGACCAGCGCGTTGATTCCGCTTGTCAGTCCGTTGCGCCTACCCAGCGCTACTACAGCTAAAGGGAGGCCAGGCTTGATCAATCATGAACCACGACGTCTGAGCAACCAGAGTCCGGAAAACATTGTTGAACTGGCACTATACGTTCAACACTTCGTCTGCCAGAACCCCGCTGAACAGCGCTGTTGCGAGTTATTAACCAGAATTTTCAACAGCACAAGCGGTCAGTACTGTTCGATATATCCAATGATTAAATCAATGGAGATGTGCTGTAAAGGCCATATATTGGATCAAATGATCCTAAATTTAATTTCAGAAAATAATTGCCTATTTGATGACAAGACCATCTATTTCATTAACCTATCCAATGATTCATTATCAAAACATCAAATCATGCACACCTTGGAAAGGCTAAAAACCATTGAAGGAATCAATAGTAAATTTGCCATAGAGATATCGGAAAGAATTAACCCTGAATTAAAAAGGGAGTTGCTGAGTTCAATTGAAACTCTTATGGACATGAATATCACTGTAGCCATTGATGATTATAATGCTCAGCTACTGTGTCCAGAAGACATCATAAGAATCAAACCACACTACTTGAAACTGGATCGTTCATTGCTTGTGAATTGGTCTGATTTAAAGATTAGAAGACACATGGAACACTTCGAAAGCATTAGTAACCTCAAGATCATTGCCGAAGGCATAGACTCCATTCAGCTAAAGGAAAAAGCGAAGCGGGCAAACGTTGACTTTATGCAAGGTTTTTTATTTCACGATCCTCAAAAGATTATCAACTGGCATCAACTTATGAGGTAAATATATGGTGATGTCAAACAATAAACATTTCTATAGATTCGAGATCGCCAGCATTGTCGTCTCTATCTTAATCATGCTTTCACTCATCCATGAGAAGTATGTATTTCAGCAAGGACTCAAAAACATCGTACTGATGGAGTTCGAAAATGAAATGCATCTTGCTTCTACTGTTGGAAGCACATTCATCTATTATCCATTCAAGCAAAAATTGGACAGTACACAAATGCTCTTTATGAAAGAGCACTTGAATGACATGGATATTATTGTTTTGCAGGATAATGAATGCGCCCACTATAACGCTCAGTTAAATGCGTCCGATTGCAGCAGAGAGGAATTAGAACTCGAAGAGCAATCAAACAACCGCCTTAAGAAAACGTTAGTCTCCAATGATAGGACCGTGATCGTAACATTCTCATTGGAGAGAATCGTTCACAGTATTGGACTTGTAGACTCGGTTTCTGTCGAGGGGAACAACATCGTATTTTCCCAAGACGCCACTATCTCTGTCGATCTGTCGATTGGAAGTATCTACGGCAAAAACATTTACTTACGAAGTTCACTCAGAGGATGTTTAAGCATGGTGCTGATGGCTGCAGGGCTGGTCTTAGCGCTGATTTATCGCAAGAAGCATTTCGATAAAGGGATACTTAGTATCTCAGATCGCATCGACGAGCTGTCGAAGGACAGCAGCACGGACGCGCTGACCGGCGTGATGAACCGCAGAGCATTGGATCGCTTTTCTCAGCAGTGTTGCAAATTTGACTATGCCATCTATATGGTCGATGGCAATAACATCAAATACGTCAACGACAACCATGGCCACGAAGCGGGCGACGAATGCATATCCAATATCGCCAGGTGCATCTCAAAGACCATGAGAAATACCGATCTGATCTTCAGGTATGGAGGCGATGAGTTTGTGGTCATCGTCAAGGGCGTATCCCATCATGAAAAAGCCACCATGATATTAAACAAGCTTCGTTTAAACCTCTCCAAGGTTCAATTCGGTTCGACTCATGTCAGTGCCAGCGTAGGCTACGCATTGTCTCTCGATCACAAGTCTTTCGAGCAGGTGATTAAGAGCGCCGATCAGAACATGTATGAACAAAAGCAAATGGATAAGCAGGTTCATCCCAGCATTAAAATGACGGGCTAGTGTCGAAGCGCCCCTCCCAAATCAGCATCAACACCCTGCTCCGCGATACATCCGTGTGCAGTCGGGTATGACACTTATGCCGCCAGACGATGGCGGCCATGCCCGGACACCTGATGCCTGAACCGATCGAAAACCACAAAGGCGCTCAAACACCATGCTGACCTACCTGCTCGTCATCGCCACATACATGCTGGCGTGTGCCATCTGCGTCAGGGTGCTGACCCGCCTGCAGGCGTCGGCACCCACCAAGCGCTATGGCCTGCTGGCAAAGCTGGCCTTAAGTCATATGCTGCTCTGTGTCGTCATACTGGTTCTGCTGCCTTTCGCCATCTTTCTTCCCGTATGGCTGGTAGAGCAATGGCAGTTGATAGAACTCATGACCCAGAGCTCGGCGTACTTTCTGATCCTCTGGCTTGCCGGTCTGGTTGCCTCACTCTGGCTAGCGGGGCGGCGCTGACGGGATAACAGGGTTTGAGCCGCACACCGTCGATAACCGCCGCGAGGGGAAGCAGAGACAAAAACGCCGCAGAGGGTTCCCCTGCGGCGTAGGCTGCGCGGTGGGCAGTCATCAGACCCTGCGGATACGACGACGCAGTGCGGGCAACGCTTCCAGACTGCAGAGGATCAGGCCCGCCCAGATAAAGCCAAAGCTCACCGCTTTCACTTCATCGAACACTTCGCCGAACAGCAGCACCGCCAGCAGGAACTGCAGGGTCGGCTCGATGTACTGCATCAGCCCCACCATGGTCAGACTGGTGTAGCGCAGCGCCAGGCTGAACAGGATCAAGGGGGCCAGCGTCACCGGTGCGGAGCCGATATAGAGCAGCACCGTTTCCAGTCCGCCGGCACCGGCATCGCTCTGCCCGGTAAACACCAGATAGCCCAGGTAAAGCAGCGCAAAGGGGGCGAGCAACGCCGCCTCCAGCGTCACCGTGGTGAAGGAGTCGAAACGAATGAACTTCTTAATCAGGCCATACAGCGCGAAGAAGCTGCCCATCGCCAGAGAAACCCAGGGCAGTTCACCGTAATGCCACACCTGCCAGACGATGCCCAGAGTCGCCAGCACCACCGCGGCCCCCTGAGCCCGGCTGAGCTTCTCATTGAGGAACAGCACCCCAAGGGCGATGGCGAACAACGGGTTGATAAAGAAGCCCAGGCTGGCCGCCAGAACCTGCCCGTGGGTCAGCGCCCAGGTAAAGCTGGCCCAGGAAACGCACATCACCAAACCGGCAATAAAGCTCAGCAACACCGAGCGCTTGTCCGCCCACAGCGTGGCCCAGTCCGGCAGCGCACGGCGCAGCAACACGATGGCCAGCACCATCACCGGCACCGACCAGATCACCCGAAACGCCAGCAGCTCAAAGATGTCAGCGCCGGGCAGCAACTGATAGTAGAGGGGAAGGATGCCCCACAACACAAATGAGAGCGCCGCCAGCAGGTTGCCCCGGGCGGGATTGGACAGGTTCAGCACGTCGACAAACACCATGAACGGATGGGACCGCGATTGTGCCAGAAGCGGCGCAGTCCGTTGGTGAGCCAACCGGCGCTTTATGCTCGATATTTTTTGATGCCCTGATGAGCAGTTTGACTGTGAAGGCGGCTCAGCCCAGTGGTTTGGCCATCACGATGCAGGGGAGCACCACACCCCGTGGTGAGTGGTACTCAGAGTGCTTTGAAGCGACGAAGCCGCAACGGCGATAAAAGGGGGCGGCGTTCAGGGTGGCTTCCAGGGTCAGTTGTTGCAGGCCGTTGGCCCTCGCGAGGGATTCCAGGTGGGCCATCATGGCGGAGGCGATGCCCTGCCCCATCCAGTCAGGGTGGGTGAAAATGGCGTCAATTTGGCCATCGGCCAGGTTGACCATGCCACTGCCCACCAGCCGTCCCTCAGCCTCGGCCAGAAAGCCGTGGCGTTCGAGATCCACCAGGAAACGCTCGGACGCGTCGCCTTCGGCCCAGATGGCCAGGTCAGACTTTGGGTAGTGACCAGCGCACCCCCGGAGGATGGCACAGCGCCGCAGCGACAGCACGGCATCGGCGTCCTTCCGGGTGGCAGAGCGTATCAGCAAGGGCATGGGCGGACTCGGGCGATCAGGTCGGAGCGTTCAGCATACCGACGATCACGCCCGGGCCCAATGCCTTACGCCAGCTCGGTAAAAATCTCCTCCGGCAGCAGGCGGGATTTCGGCAGCGCGGCGTTGAAGTCGCTCTCCTTGCGATAGCCCAGTGCCACCATCGCCACCGCAGTGTAGCCCTGCTCAATCAACCCCAGCTCCTCATTGAGCACCTTGGGGTCCATCCCTTCGATGGGCACCGCATCAATCCCGAGGGCACCTGCGCCCAGCAGGATGGTGCCCATGTTCAGATAGACCTGCTTCTCCATCCAGTGCTGGGCATCCTTAAAGTCGTAACGGTGCATATTGACGAACATGGTGCGCCCCTTGTTCACCGCCTCCTTGAACTGCGGCTCCGCAAACCGGCCGTCCCGCTCCTCCTGGGCCAGCAGGTGATCCAGGTAGGCCTCGTCGATGCCGGTTTTGGCGCAGAACAGGATCACGTGGGAGCTGTCCAGCACCTTGGCTTCGTTGAACTGGTACAGCCCCTGGGTGCCCTTACTCAGGCGCTTGCGCCCTTCCGGAGTGCTGGCAATGACAAAGTGCCAGGGCTGGGAGTTGACGCTGGAGGGGCTGAAACGCAGCAGGGCTTTGATCTGCTCAAACTGCTCGGCCGGGATGCGTTTGTCCGCATCAAACTCTTTGGTGGAGTAGCGATAGTGCACGACATCGATCAAGTTCATCATTCCGTATCCTGTGCTCGCGGAAAAGTGAAGGTTGGGGTTCATCCGAATCCCACCGGTTTGCCAAATTCGGCAGGGCTTAAAATCCAATCACGATGACCGCCGCCAGCGCAATCAGAAACAGCCCGAGATACTCCCGCACTCTGACCCGTTGCCTGAGCCAGAATGCCGACAGCATCAGGGTAAAAAACACCTCGACCTGCCCCAGAGTCTTTACGTAAGGCACGGCCTGCAGCGACATCGCGCTGAACCAGCCAATGGAGCCGAGACAACTGGTGAGGCTGATCGCCCCCACCAGTTTAGGGCGCGCCCACAACGCCGCAAGGGTCGGCCGATCCCGCCAGCCGAGGTAGCCCACCAATAACACCGTCTGCAGGCTGATCACCAGCAACAGCACCCAGGCGGCACGATGGGGAAAGGGCAGGGTCAGATGGAGGCTGGCTTCCCGCACCCACAGCGAGGTCAGGGCAAAGGCGCTGCCGCACGCCAACCCCAGCAGTACGGTGGAGAGGGAGAGCTGACGCCAGTGGCCGTGGCTCGACAGCAGCATCACCGCCACCGCCCCAATGGCCACGCCCAGCCAGCCCAGCGGGCTCAGATGGGTCCCGAACAGCAGCGTACCCAGTACCGCCGCCACCAGGGCTTCGCTTTTGGCCAGCCCGGCCCCCACAGCGAAATTTTTCAGTTGGAACAGCTTCACCATCAGGCCGGTGGCGAGGATCTGCATCAATGCCGCACCCACCACAAAGCCGACAAAAGTGCGGTTGGGTTCTGGCCACGGCTGGGGCTGCCACAGATACAGGAAGGTCAGATACAGCCCCGCCAGTGGCCCCGCCCAGAGAAAGCGGGCCAGGGTCACCCCGGCCACGTTCACACTGGCGGAAAGCTGGCTCTGCAGGGCGTTGCGCCAGGCCTGCATAAAGGCCGCCAGTAGGGTAAAGGCGATCCACATGGGGCTACCGTTGATGGGAAACAGGGAGTCCCAGCTTACCGGAGTCGGCCCGGGACACCCTCATATAAATCCGTGATAACGCGAAACGTTTTGTTCAGGGGCGGGCTCAGTTGAGCAGGAACAGGGTGCCCAATCCGAGGAAGGTGAAAAAGCCCACCACATCGGTGACGGTGGTTAGGATCACCGAGCCCGACAGCGCCGGGTCGATCTCCAGCTTGTCCAGAATCAGCGGGATCGCCACCCCCGCCAGGGCCGCCACCAGAATGTTGACCACAATGGCCGCCGCAATCACACCGCCCAGCGCCGTACTGCTGAACCAGAGCACCGTCACCGCGCCGATGACCGCCGCCCAGACGATGCCGTTCAGCACCGCCACGCCGATCTCCTTGCGACACAGCGCCAGGGCGTTACCCGGGGTGACCTGCCCCAGCGCCAAACCACGGATGATCAGGGTCAGAGTCTGGCTGCCGGCAATGCCGCCCATGGACGCCACAATGGGCATCAGCACCGCCAGTGCCACCACCTGGCTCAGGGTGCCTTCAAACAGGCCGATGGTCCACGCCGCCAACAGCGCCGTCAGCAGGTTGATGCCCAGCCACAGCGCGCGGCGTTTAGCGCTTCGCCATACCGGCAGGAAAAGGTCAGCCTCTTCGTTCAAACCCGCGGACGCCATCATCTGGCCTTCATAGTGCTCCCGCACGATCTCCATGCCCAGTCGCACGGTCATCCGCCCCAGCAGGCGGCCACCCTCGTCGGTCACCGGCAGCATTGGCAGGTCGGCGTGCTCCATACGGTCCGCCGCCTCCAACACCGGCGTGTCCGCCGGAATGGGGGTGATCTCTTCATTCAGACAGTGGCGAACCGGGGTGTCCGGGTCGGCCTGCAGCAGGGCGAACAAGGTCACCTCGCCCTGCAGGATCCCCTTACGGTTCACCACGTAGGCGCGGTCGGTAAACGCCAGCTGGTAGCGGCGCAGCATCCGCAATGCGGCTGCCACCCGGGCATTGGGGGGAAGCACCACCACGTCGTGGTCCACGTAGCGGCCAATCTCTTCCTCGTCGTACTCCTGGGACTCCCGGAACCAGGTGCGTTGCTGGCTGTCCATCCGGGCCAGGGCCCGGTCCACCATCTCATCGGAGAAGTTGTCGGTCAGCTCGATCAGGCTTTCGGCGTCCAGATCATCCAGCAGCTGGTCCATCTGCTCCGGCTCAAGGGCCGACAGCAGCGTGCCCCGGGCCTCGACGCGCATCGCCACCAGCGCATCCACCCGGTCTTCCTGCGGCACGTGCGGCCACAGGGCCCGACGTTCGGCAACCGGCAGGGTTTCCAGCAACAAACCGAGCTCAGAGCCTTCCAGTTGCTCCGCCGCTTCCAGGAAGCCACGAACCTGCTCCTCCCCCTGCAGCTGGTTAAGGGCTTCTACCCAATAACTGGCCAGGGCGCGGTGCGCATCGTCATCCTGTTCGCGGTAAACGCTCTGAGCTGCCACGGAAATCTCCTTAAAACGGTCCGGAACCATTGCAATCTTCGTTTGAACTGCAATAGTGCAGGTAATCAGCGGTTTGTAAAAGAGGGGGTTTTCATGACGGCTGAAAAAACCACCATCGGGTGGCGAGAGTGGGTACATCTGCCCGATTTGGGACTTCCCAACATCAAAGCCAAGGTGGATACTGGCGCGAAAACCTGTGCACTGCACGCCTTTCGAGTCGAACCCTTTGAACGTGACGGCCAACCCTGGGTGCGTTTCGCCCTCCACCCCAATCAAGACGACGACCACACTGAAATCGAGTGTGAAGCCCCGGTGGTGGATCGCCGAGAGGTGACCAACTCCGGAGGCTACACTCAGTTACGGTATGTGATCGCTACCCGCATTCTGGCCGGCCCCCACGAATTTACCGCACAAGTCACCCTCACCAACCGGGACACCATGCGATTTCGCATGCTTCTGGGGCGTAATGCCATGGAGGGGCGGTTTATCGTGGACGTTGACCAGGGCTTCCTGCTGGAGCCACAGCCGGTCAGCGATACCGAGTTGTGCGATCAGGAAGATCTGAATTCATACGAAGAGTAGTGCCGCGTCCACCCCTGGACCGTCACCACACCCCAACCAATAAACAAAGGTTTGTGTAATGAAAATTGCCATTCTTTCCCGAGGAGAAGAGCTCTACTCAACCCGCCGCCTGGTCGAAGCGGGTGAGAAACGGGGTCACGAGATGCACGTCGTTGACACGTTGAAGTGCTATATGGACATCGCCTCCACCAAGCCCGCCATCTGGTACAAGGGCGAGAAACTGGAGGGGTTTGATGCCGTCATCCCGCGCATCGGCAGCTCCATCACCAACTACGGTACGGCGGTGATCCGCCAGTTCGAGATGATGGGCGTCTACTGTCTGACCGAATCGATCCCCCTGGGCCGCTCCCGGGACAAACTGCGCTCCCTGCAGCTGCTCTCCCGCAAAGGGATTGGCATGCCCAACACCGGCTTTGCCCACCATGTGGACAACACCAAAGACCTGATCAAGATGGTCGGCGGTGCGCCGCTGGTGGTAAAGCTTCTGCAGGGCACCCAGGGACGCGGCGTGGTACTGGCGGAAACCGTTAAGGCCGCGGAAAGCGTGATCGACGCGTTCCGCGAACTGGAAGCGGATTTCCTCGTGCAGGAGTTCATCAAGGAAGCCGGTGGCACCGACGTGCGCGCGTTCGTGATCGGTAACCGGGTGGTCGCCGCCATGGAACGCACCGCGCAAAAAGGCGATTTCCGCTCCAACCTGCACCGGGGTGGCGTGGCCTCACTGACCCGCCTGACACCGGCAGAGCGAAAAACCGCCATCGCCGCAGCACAAACCATGGGACTTCGGGTTTCCGGCGTGGATATACTCCGCTCTGAACGAGGCCCGTTGGTGATGGAGGTCAACTCCTCTCCGGGCCTTGAGGGGATCGAGACCGCAACCGGCAAGGACGTTGCCGGCAAGATCATCGAATACATCGAGGCAAACGCCAAACCCGACAGCGTCAAACGCAGCAATAAAGGGTAATGGCTCTGAGGTAGTACCAGACGATGAAAAACCGACCCATCGAATTTGGCGGGATGACCATCCTGCCGGGTCAACAGCGCACCATCGAAATCCCGCTGGCGGGATTGGTGACGCAACATCATTTGCAACTGTCGGTTCGCGTGCTGCATGGACACAGCCCGGGCCCTTGTCTTTTTGTCAGCGCCGCCATCCATGGCGATGAGCTGAACGGTGTGGAGGTGATCCGTCGCCTGCAGAAACTCAAGTCGCTGAAGCGGCTGAAAGGCACCCTGGTGCTGGCGCCGATCGTCAACGTGCACGGCTTCCTGGCCCAGTCCCGCTATTTGCCGGACGGTCGGGACCTGAACCGCAGCTTCCCCGGCAGTGAGCGGGGCACTCTGGCAGGACGGATTGCCCACACCTTCCTCAACGAGGTGGTGAACAAGTGTACCCACGGCATCGACCTGCACACCGGGGCCCGTCACCGGGACAACCTGCCGCAGATCCGGGCCGACCTCAGCCATCCGGAAACGGAAGCGATGGCGCACGCCTTTGGGGTGCCGGTGGTGATGCATTCGGAGATCCGCGATGGCTCCCTGCGCCAGGTGGCGGGTGACAACGGCACACCGATCCTGCTGTACGAGGCCGGCGAAGCGCTGCGTTTCGATGAGATCAGCATTCGCGCCGGCGTGAAAGGCGTGCTGAACGTGATGCGCCACCTGGGGATGCTGCCGCGCTCCCGTCGCAAGGAGAGCCAGCCCCAGGCGCCGATGGTGTCACACAGCAGCAGCTGGGTTCGTGCACCGGTTTCCGGCATCTTCCGCGCCATGATGCCAATGGGCGCCAAGGCGGAAAAAGGCAGCGTGCTGGGGATGATTGCTGACCCGTTGGGTGACTCCGAAGAACCGGTGATCGCCCCCCGGGACAGCATCGTGATTGGCCGCACCAATCTGCCGCTGGTCCACGAAGGGGAAGCCCTGTTCCACCTGGCCTACTACAAACGGGCCGTGGACGACGTGGCAGGCCGCCTGGAGGACTTCCACGAAACGCTGGAGCCGGAGGTCGGCATGCCGGATGCGCTGGGCGAAGCCCCCATCCTGTAACGACGATGTCCCACGAAAACGGCGCCCTCGGGCGCCGTTTTTTTATCTCAGCATCAAGCCCGTTCCTATGGAGGTGACGGCGGATCGCAGCTCCCTGAAAAGAAAAAGGCCCCCATACAGGGGGCCAAATAGCCAAACTTCAGGCCGATGCGTTACCGCAGTGTGGGGGACTCAAAGCCGTACTGATTCAGAATCGCCTGACCCGGCTCAGACATCAGGTACATCGCCAGATCCCAGGTGGAAGCCGGTGCCTGATGCTTCACCACCAGGCCGTAGCTGGCGCCCACCGCCAGGGCTTCGGGCACCCTGACGATCTGCAACTGCGGCACCTGCCGCTGCGCCAACACGGCGTTGGTGCAGTAAGTGATAAACAGGTCTGCCCGTTTCTCACTCATCACCCAGCCATAGGGGTTTTTGCCCTTGGGCGCCGGCTCGCTGGTGGGGCCACCGGTCAGCTGAAGCGCCTTTTGCGACAACGTAGCGTACGCGCCAGGCTGCAACCCTTCCGCCTTGCCAAACATCTCCCAGGCGTAGTCGCCGCTGGGGTCCGCTTTGGGCGTGGAGGTGCCCACCCGCACCCGGGGGTCCAGCATCACCGCCAGCAGCGAGTCGGTGGTCACGCTCAGCTCCGGCTGGGCAATGGCGCACAGTTTGTTGCGTGCGAACAGCACCACGGAGCGTCCCCAGCCATTGGCAGCCAGCTTGTCCGGGTGCGCCAGGTTGGCGGACGCGAACAGGTTGGCGTCAGCGCCACCTTCAATCTCTTTGCGCAGCAGGCCACTGGGGCCAAACTTGGTGGCCACGCTGGCGCCGGTCTCACTCTGGTACCGGGCCACCACATCGCCCAGCGCCGCCTTCAGGCTGCCGGCCGCATACAGGGTGGGCGCTTCCGCTGCCGTCGCCGATACCGCCGCACCGCAAAGCACCATGGGCAAGATATAACGCGCTGTAACACTCATTGCTGAATCCTTGTTGTGACGGCCGAAGGCGCACCGTGGTGGCCTCCGGTATCGGGCGTCCTGCCGATTACTTCTGGTAGGTGGCTTTGAACAGCGGCATGCCGTTGATGCGGAAGCTGTTGATCAGAGTCTGGCCCTCATCACTCACCAGCCAGTCACTGAACGCCTGCGCGCCTTCGTGGTTCAGGTCGGGGTATTTGGTTTGGCTGATCAGGATCACCTGGTAGGGGTTGAGCAGCGCCTTGTCCCCTTCGTACACCACATCCAGATTCAGCTTGTCCATAAACGCCAGGTAGGTGCCACGGTCAGCCAGCACGTACGCGCCCATCTCACTGGCGGTCAGCATCGCCGGGCCCATACCCTGGCCGATGGCGGCGTAGCCGGTGAAGTCGGGGGTGACGTTGGCCTGTTTCCAGATCGCCAGCTCTTTCATGTGGGTGCCAGACTCATCGCCGCGGGACACAAAGGGGGTTTCGCTGGCGGCGATCTTGGCGAACGCTTCCACGACATTGCCCGCATCACGGATGCCGGCCGGGTCGGCTTTCGGGCCCAGAACCACAAAGTCGTTGGCCATCAGCTGGCGCGGTTCACGGCCAAAGCCGTCCGCCACGAACTGGGCTTCGGCCGCAGGGGCGTGGGTCATCACCACATCCACATCGCCATTGCGGCCATGACGCAGGGCCTTACCGGTACCGGTGGCGATCACCTGCACTTCATAACCGGTTTCCTTTTCAAACGTCGGCAGCAAGTAGGCCAGCAAACCGGAGTTGTCGGTGCTGGTGGTGGTCGCCAGCTTAACGACGTGATTGCCCTCATGGGCCAACGCTGCGGTGGGCAGCGCACAAGCCAGCAGCAACGTTGCAGCCAGGTGTTTGAACTTGATCATTTTTGCTCCCTGTTATGTCAAATAACCCAGATATGGTGCTCGTTTTCGTGATGAGCAGCCGATACAAGGCAAAATGTGTGCCGCCACGAAGCAACCTGGGCCACACACCATCAATACAACCGCAAGCATTCTGGTAACGGGGCTTTGAGGGAACAAGGGGCAAGGCTGAAAATCCGGTTCGATGTCACTGCAAAATCAGCCGAAATGACCACGGGGAGCCAAAGTAACAACGCCAACGGACACTTTGACCCACAAAAGACAGCTTGTCGCACACCTGCGGGACAGAACGCCACAGGGCTAAAGGACTGATCTGAAGGAAAAAAGCCCGGTTACCGGTGGGCAGGCGGTGTGGAAATGGCGAAAGCCCTGTGCGGTAACGAAAGGCAATTGAGTGCGAGCCCGATACCGACTCGCACCCTGTTGGCGGCGACGAGGGTGTCGCTCCGCCTTAGTCTGCGCCCCCCGGCAGTCAAGAAAGGGCGTTTCCATTTCGTGCTGCCGAACTGATGAGGGGAGCCATTTTTTACAACGCGTTTCTGACACTCAACGCAACAATACACGGAGGCGTCTTATTTTTTGCTTCCGGTTGCGGAGTTTTTTCAGAGCGTCACTTTACACTTAAAGCTGATATTCACCGGCCCGTTCAGGCTGGTAAACGATCTCGATGATTTTCACTTTCAGGCTGCCGCCGCCGGGTTTTGGCCATTCAATTTCATCGCCCACGGACAAACCCAGCAACGCGCTGCCTACCGGGGCCAGAATGGAGATGGTTTTTCCGCTGGAATCCACGTCTTTCGGGTAAACCAGCTTCAGCTCAAACTCTTTCTGAGTCGACTCGACGAAGAACTTGACCGTGGAGTTCATGGTGACGATGTTCGCCGGCATCTCCTGGGGAGAGACAAACGTGGCGCGGTTCAACTCCTCTTCCAGCTCTTCAACGCTGGCCAGGCTGTTGCGCGGCAGGCTGTCGATCAGGTCGTACAGCCGGTCTGAGTCCAGAGTGGAAATTATTATTTCGGGTTTTGGTTTCATTACTTCCTCATTTGAAGCGTTAACAACATGTTGCGCCGGCACTTTTTATTAAGAACCAGCCTCAATTTTTCAATGGTGACTTCACCATTCACTCATAACAATTACGCCGCAAACCTTAACGGGCGGCGTACTGGAAAAAAACGATTCGCCCCAATATATCTGCGAATTTTGGCGGTTTCAATGGATATAATTTTGGCGTTCCGCTTGCAAAAAAATAACCCGGGCCACCACGGTAGAACCCCATAAAAAAGGCGACCCGAAGGCCGCCTGTCTGTCGGACTCAGGGTTACTGTGACGCCGCAGGCTGGGCCGCGTTCATGGCCGCCTCTTCCGCTTCGCGCTTGGCCATCACGATGGCGTTAAACTCCGCACGCGCAGTTTGCGCCGCTTCCGTGGCTTCCAGTTTCTGCGCCGTGGCGGTCGCCAGCCGGGATTGCAGTCGGGCCAGCTCCGCTTTCAGGGTGCGCTTGCAGCGGGGGTCACGCTCGCTGGCCATGCGCATTTCGGCCTTGAGGTTGAGGATCGCCTCACGGGCATCCCGCTCCTCCTGGGCCGCTTCGATGGCGGTTTGCTTCAACGTTTCAAACGTGCCCAGTGCCTTGCCCTCTTCCGACCAGGGGTCCACCGCCGGCAGCTCGCCGATGGTGATCACCGGATCCTCATAATCCTCCTGGTGCTGCAGATCGAGCTGGGCCGCACGCAGGCCGGACAGACCCAGCATAAAGGCGATCACCAAAAGCGGTGCCCCCGCCACGATCGCCGCGGTCTGCAGGGTGGCCAGTCCGCCCAGCACCATCAGCACCGTGGGCATAAAGGACAGCGCAAAGGCCCAGAACAGTCGGTTCCAGCGCATCGGCTCGTCGGTCACGTTGTTCTGCACCACCGACGCCAGGATGTAGGAGATGGAGTCGAAGGTGGTCGCGGTAAACACCAGCGCCAGCAGGGTGAACACCGCCACCACCAGCGTTGGCATCGGCAGCGTATTGAGAATGGCGAAGATGGCCGGGGTCGCCCCCTCCGCATTCAGCACTGCCACCACATCCAGCTCACCGGTCAGTTGCAGGCTCAGACCGTAGTTGCCCAGGATCATAAAGAACAGGAAGCACCCCATGGAGCCGAAG